>VXTA01000190.1 GCA_009837685.1 Chloroflexota bacterium
ACATTCTCAAGGCCAACGCTGCCGACGCACCGAGGTACGCCGAGGTCATGGCACCAGCAACGATCGCAGCCCGGTTTATCCAGCCCATCGTTCAACCTCCCTCAAAACGCCGTCGTGTCGACCATTACCGCGATGAAGAGCAGGAATAGATACAGCAAGGAGAACTTGTAAAGATTCGCCGTATCGCCACGCTCGCCCGTTCGCCAAAGCCTGAACGCCAACGCAAAGAAGACCAAACCAAGCACCAACGTCGAAACCAGATACAACACCCCGATTTTCGTAGTCGCAAAGTAGAACAACACCGTCAGAGGCAGCAGCAACACCGTGTAGAGCAGAATCTGCAGTTGTGTCGCCGATTCTCCCGCAACCACCGGCATCATCGGAATCTCCGCCCGAGCATAGTCGTCCTTGATCAGCAATGACAACGCCCAGAAGTGCGGAGGTGTCCAGAAGAACACAATCGCGAATAGGTACCAAGCTTCGAGTTCGAGCGTCCCTAGCACCGCCGCGTACCCTACCAAGGGCGGAATTGCTCCCGCCGCCCCACCGATCACGATGTTCTGCGTCGTAGTTCGCTTCAGCATCGCCGTATACAGCACCACGTACAGCGCCGATCCTGCGAGCGCTAGCGATGCCGCGAGCACGTTGGTGAAGAAGTAAAACACGGCGAACGATGCAACGTTCAAACCGATGCCGAAGATCAGCGCGTTCAACGGGCGAATCCGCCCCCCCGCCACTGGTCGGTGATCAGTCCGATGCATCTCGCGGTCGATGTCCTCCTCGTACCACATGTTCAAAGCACTCGCACCGCCTGACGCCAAAGCGCCGCCGATCAGCACCACCACGATGTACTGCCAGGGAGGCACTCCCCGCGCCGCTAGAAAAGACCCGCCAACCGCAGTGAACAGGAGCAGAGACATGACACGCGGCTTGGTCAAAGCCAAGTAATCCAGCAATGTCCGCGAAACCGTCCGTAACCACTGCCTGCTTTCGACCGTCGCAGCCATCACGCCACAACTCCCGAAATCGACGCCGTCGAAACCTCGTCTCGTTCCTGAGCATCAGCGACACTCCTACGTGCCACCGGCAACAGCACTAGCAACGTCATCAGACACATCGAAACCCACTGCAGCGATGCGAACGTCAGATGCGAAACGCGTGCCCACTGCGCGAAGCCTGTCCAAGGATTAGCCGCGCCCAACAGAACTTGCGTCACGATGATCACAGATATCGCGATACCCAAGATACGCAAAGCCCGAGCCGAAGATTCTGACCCGCCCTGCACCTTCATCGCCATGTGCGCCGCGCCCATCGCTGGGAAAACTGATATCAACGCCAACACTCTGTGTGTGACATGGATCCAAACCAACTCGTACTGCGGTATGATCGATCCGCCACAAAGCGGCCAAGAGGGGCACACCGCGCCGGCACCGCGCCAGACTGCGTAGGATCCAGACAGCAACGCGATCAATGTCATTGCCGATCCCGCAAGTGCCATCAAGACCAAACCCCGCGGCAATCCCGTGTCGCGACTGCTGGAACGCAGGTAGACCGTCGCCACCAGCGCGTGTGCCATCAGCAAAAGCACCGACTCTGCCAACAGCAGATGTAATGTCCTAAGCCCGGGATCCAACTCGCTGAGCACGACCGCGCCGCCGATGCCGCCGGTAATAGAAACTGCGATCAGACCCGCGGTCGTAGAAGTCACGACCGAGGTCTCCTCGCGGTGCTTGACCCAAACTCTCAAAACCGCGGCGATTATCGTCAACCCAACCAAGACACCGATAGTCCGATGGGTGTACTCCATCATCGCGTGATACTCGAACGGAGGAATCCAGTTGCCGAAACACGTCGGCCAATCGGGACACCCGTCGCCGGAACCCGTGACCCGCACCGCGCCCCCCATCGTTATCTGGATCAGTGCGCCGATCAACGATGCCGCGAGTAGAACGATCAAAACGCGGTCGGCCCAGATGTGTCCGTCCTGTTCTTTCCGGTCGGCCCGCGTTTTCATCGATCGTGGCGTGTGAAACTGGACCGACAGACTCGCCGACCCGGAAATCTCAGCGGCTCTAGTTCAATTTGAGACAACCGGGGCGCTTACGCCTCTTGTAACGGTTTGACCGCGATTAAAACCGCGGACACCACGATGCGGTGGTCGTACACCCGGAAGGGCCAACAAGTCACCAGGGAGATTTGAGCGTTGTTGGTTTCTGTCAGACTCAACTCGTCGCGATGGAGCTGCCGCGTGTGCGTGACCCGGTACATGTACTCGGCGTCCGAGGTCGTGATAAAGATATCCACCGGATCATTGCTTATCATCTCCGAAATCTCCGGCAAACGTCGGAAGATATCACCTTCGTTGCTGATGAAGTTGTCCAGATGGCCGAAGTACCATCCATTAGCCGCTTCGCCCGGGTTCGCCGTAGTGGGAATGTGCCCGACAACATTGTCCGGCGTGCTCCAAGCGCGCGAATCGCCTAGGTCCAGGATCTCCAACTCCGAAACCGTGCCATCCAAATCGATCGCCGGTATGCGCATCCGCACGCCGCGTTGCGCGTCGTTGGAAAGCATTGATGTATCGGAGGCGTCCACCGGCATGAATCCTTCGGGTATCGTCGGACCGCCGAACGGCAAATTCCCCGCCCAGTGCGGCTCCGACCAGTAACGCGGGTTCATGCTCCCGCCGGGATATATCGAAGCGAACGTGTCCAACAGCACCGCCGTAGGCACGACGGGCGCCGCTTCAACATCGGACCGCGACGTATCGCCGATCTCGACCACCGACATCATAGACGGAGTTTGACCGGGGCCTGCCAATCCGTCGAACTCACCAGCCGCCTTCGATGCTTCGGATCCGGTCCGCCGTTCTGGAGCAGTTAATACACCCCCAGGCAGAACCGATGTGATCGATACCGTCTCGGCGCTATCGACCTTCGTCACCTGTTGCAACGCGTTCGACGACTCAACGGTATTTGCGGACACCCTAGTTATAGGCTCGACCTCGACTGATTCCCGTGCTGCCGCGTTGCGCGACTGGGGTTTTGGAATGCTCTGCCCGAGAAAAACAAGTTGATCTTCAGGTGCCGCCGCGTCGACATTAAACAAATCGGCATCTGATCCTGACTGCATGTACGCGTACAGGTAATAGCCGGAGATAGCCACCATGGCGATGCCGACAACCGCCACAACGAAGCCAACAGGCCTCGCCAATCTCGAGATTCGGCTCATTTCGTCATCACCAACGGAGTTCGCAACGTTACCGCCGGACGACGAAATGTCGCTTCAGCGGCCCCTAGGCCCCTCGAAAATCGGTTCGTTAACGTGTATATCGCCATTGCGAATCTTAAGGTTGTAGTCGCAATTCGGGCTTGTACATACCCACGCTTTATAGTGTACCGGCGCACCTTGCCCGCCGAAATCCGACAACGGCACTAGTACACCCTGCTCATCGCAGGCCAAGCATTCTGGCCATGGACTCATCGCTTCCAACGTCCTACCTCCGCCGACGCTGCTTCTGCTTCTCAACATCACCCGGCGAAAGGCGTTTCCTCACCCCGTCGCACAGGCCCGCGGACACCTCCAGCGGAAGCGTCCAATAACGGATTCCAGTTTTCCGATAGTCTACCACCTTCCAGAGATGCCGCGCAATAGCTCAGCGTCATGGATATCGCGCCTTCGCTCCGGACAACGATAAATTCGCTTAGGGGTTGTTTGCCAGGTGACTAACTTTCGATACGCTTGAATCATCGGCGCGGTTCTTAGACCGCACCGAAACATTGCCAAACATAAACCAAGCACTCGAGCATAACGCCAACCCCCTGCTCTCAACATGTGACCACTGTGATCATTGGAATCGAAACCTCCTGCGATGAGACGGCCGCCGGCATCGTTGACACCGATGGCAGGCTGCTCGCAAACATCGTCTCCAGCCAGGCCGACATCCATGCGCGATACGGCGGCATCGTACCCGAAATCGCGTCTAGGCAACACGTTAGAGACGTGTCGGCAGTCGTCGAAACCGCGCTTGAACATGCCGATCTTGAATGGTCTCATATCGACGCTGTCGCGGTCACCAACGGGCCCGGACTAGCCGGCTCGCTCATGGTGGGCGTCAACTACGCCAAGGGCGCGGCAGCGGCAGCCACCAAACCACTCATCGGCGTCAACCACCTCGTCGGCCACGTCATGGCTGCGTTCATCAGGCTGCCAACTGATGATGTCAGCAGCACTAGCGCGCCCGATCAAGTCTCGGAAACACATGCGCCGGTCGCAAACGCTTTGATCGACCTCGGCGATTCTCCGGCTATGTGCCTCATCGTCTCCGGCGGCCATACCGAACTTGTGCTCGCACAGTCAGACGGCGTCGACTTGAAGTTCAAACTCGTCGGCGAGACTCGCGACGACGCCGCGGGCGAAGCGTTCGACAAAGCGGCGCGTGCGATCGGCCTGCCGTACCCGGGCGGACCCGCGATACAGAACGCTGCCGACACT
>VXTA01000283.1 GCA_009837685.1 Chloroflexota bacterium
CTTCGCGGTCGATCTCGGATTGATATTCGGCAACGGAACCGTCCATGATGTCGGCGAGCGATACCGGCTGTCCGGAGTTGCCTGATTCTAGTATTCCGTAGGAAACCGCTAAGGCTTTCATCCCGACTTCGGCATCGACCTCGACATTTCTATCTCCTGATTCTATTGCCGATGCCAACTCCTGCATCTCGATGGCAACCAAGATGCGGTCTATCGCCTCAAATCCAACGTCGTACGAGCCCATTCTCGTCGCTCCGCCGAAGAATGTCGCAGTGGTTTCGTCGACTTCCCAGTCAGGAACTAAATCGAGCATCTCCTGTTCGCTAAGCGGTTCAGATTGCGATTCAAGATAGATGCTGGGAGGGATGCCGGTGCGCGTTGGTGGCATCTGCATGGTGCCCGCGCTGCCGTGGATCGTGTTGATGCCCGCGCCGTAGCCGATCGATGCGTTTGTGATGGTGAGTTGACCTATCGCGCCTGACGCGAACTTTAGCAATCCGATTGCGGTATCTTCTTGGTCGATTTCTACCGTCTCTTGGTTTGCGAACGCGTCCTCAACACGGTGTGAGTAGAACTGAGCAATTTGGCCAGACATTCCCTCTCTTACCCGCGTTGGGGCAAATAATCCCGTTTGGGCCGACAAAGATTCAATGTCGCCCAAGAAGTAGATGAGCAAGTCGGCTTCGTGTACTCCCTGCTCGAGGATGACGCTGCCCGCACGGGATTTCAGCGCGCGCCAGCCGGTGTCGTGCATGAGGCCGGAACCGCCGCCGAGCGACACCTTCATCGCGAATCCGGGTTCGCCAATCGCTCCCGCGTCTAGCAATGCCTTCGCAAGTCTGTTCATCGGATCGCGGCGATACTGCTCGCCTATGGACAGCACTAGGCCTTTCGCTTCTGCGGCATCGCGCATCAGGCGGCACGCCTTCATTGTGAGAGCCATCGGTTTTTCGGTCAGGATGTGAACACCGGCGTCGAAAGCTTGGAGCGCGAAGATGTGGTGCATACGAGTGTCGGTGACGATATCTACGGCGTCTACACCGGACGCGAGCATGGCTCCGTAATCCGTGAAGACCTGTGGTCGATGGCCGGTAGCATCCTCGACCGCCGAGGCCACGCCGTTGGCTGCCTCCTCGTGGCGATCGCAGACCGCCGACAAGGTGAACGAATCGAAGTGTTTGCGCAGTTCGATGTATCCATGGGCATGGCGCATACCCATGCCGCCGCATCCGACCAATCCCAAATTGAGACTCAACGTGTCATTCCTTTCAGTACATATCCAAGTTGTGCTTCGCGCCCCCTTTGTCCTTCGGACATTTCCCCCGCGAGCGGGGGAAACCCTAGGCGTTACCTGAGGGCTACGGAGCCGTCGTCGCGGAGCGCGTGGGTGATGGGGCCGTATTCGTATGGATGCTTGGCGATGCCTTCTTCGTCTAGTTCGACACCTATGCCTGGAACTTCAGGTATTTGCAGCCACCCGTGGTCGAGTTTGATGATCTCTTTGACCACGTCCGAGTACGGGGGTTTCTCTTCGTACAAATGCTCCTGAACTTCATAGTTGGGAACGCAGGCACCGAGTTGGACATGGGCAGCGGTCGCTACGGGGCCAGACGGTACCGCGTGTGGAATGACGCCTTGGTGATGCGATTCGGCGATTGCACAGATCTTCTTGCAGTGGGTGAAGCCGCCGGCAACTCCGATGTCTGGACGGACATGATGTACACCCGCGGATTCGATGTATTCGCGGAACTCCCAGATCGTGAGGTTGCGCTCGCCCGCGGCCATCGGGATCCGAGTCTTTTCGGATACTTCACCGAAGGAGAGTATCGAGTCTGGCGCTACCGGGTCCTCGAAGAAGTAGGGTCTGAACTTCTCGATCTCTTGGGCCAAAACGATGGCCTCGCCGGGGATCATGTTGCGATGGATTTCCACTCCCACGTCCATGTCCCATCCGACGGCATCTCGCACAGCCGCCATGCGATCAACAAGGTCTTGAATGCGCTCGCTGTGGCGCATCGGCGCGTGATCATGTTGGTATAGCAGACACTTGACCGCGGTGAAGCCGTCCGCTTTTGCCGCGGCCGCCGCATTGGCCACCTCCTCAAGCGTCCCAGTTGGCAGCACTAACATCGCACGGACAGCGTCCCGCGCCTTGCCCCCTAGCAACTGCCAGACCGGTGCTTCGAAATACTTGCCCTTGATGTCCCAGAGCGCCTGATCGATGGCGCTGATGCCGCCGCCGATCGCACCGCCGCGCATCGATTTCGCGCGGTACATGTAGTTCCAGTGGTGCTCGGTCCGTAGGGGGTCTTGCCCGATCAGATACGGTTCGAACGACAGCACGACATCCTTAGAGGCTCCTGGCCAACCGAAGAACGTGGACTCGCCGACTCCTTGGATGCCGTTGTCGGTGGTTATCCGCACCATCATCCAGTTGACGGCGACGAAGGTTTCAAGTTTTTCGATCTTCATGTTTTTGGCAGAACGTCCGTTTCTGTGGGTTTCAGTTTCTGCGGCAATTATATGAACCTGATGTACGCTAATCGGTTGTGAACGTTCAAGGTATTTCCGTTCGGAAGAGCCGCGGCGAATCGCTCTTCCTGATAATCGCTTCATTGAGCGCTTTATTGTCTGTCACTGTGATCTCTGCCGCTCCGCTTTACTTCGATGCGATTGAACACCTCGGATTGCGTCGCACACTCGAACGATTCGAGTTATCTCAGATGGGCGCGTGGTTGCACGTCGACGATATGACGTTCAACTCCGCGACGATCAAATCGACTGCTGATAGCGCCGAACAAGCCGGTGAACATTTCGGCGATGTGGTACGCGGGACCACAACGTTCGTGCGGTCTGGAAGTTTAACTCTCAACCAAATAAACGATCGATTCGCGCCACCGGGATCGGTGCTCGTCTACCAGTCCGTGCAAGGAGAACCTGCACCGATCTCTCTAGTCGCTGGGAGATTTCCGTCTGAATCTGCTGCCAGTGGTGAAGTAGAAATCGCGATCCTCGAGAGTGTTGCAGCGGAATACCACATCCAAGTTGGCGATGCATTGCGGCTCACGGTTCCACCGACGAACATCGTGCACACCATGCCTCGGGTGACCGGCATCTTCAACATCGATGATCCCAATCACGAGTCTTGGCAAGGACTATCTTCGACGCTCTTCGATCCGGAGCAAGGGCCTACCGGTGGGCGACCGGCGATCATCGCCTACACATCGAACGGCATGATGGATCGGGTTGCCAGTCGGGGCATCGCCGACATCGGTCAGCTGTGGATGATGTTCTACGTCGATTTAGGGGAACTGAATCGTGTCGGCGTGAGCGAATATCTCGAGGTCATCAACCGGTTCCGTACCGATGCGGCAAAGCTGTTGCCCTCGTCATCCTCGTTCTCTGGAGTCGAATCGGCGCTGCGTACCCTCCAACGGCAGTTGACCTTCACTAACACGACGACGATCATCAGCGGGGCATTGTTCGCCGCCTTCGCGGTGTTCGTGCTGGCGCTAAACGCAAGCGTCATCGCCAGACGATGGCTCGCGGAGGAGGCGACGCTCAAGGTAAGGGGCGCCAACCGTAACCAGCTCTTCACCGCGATAGCTTTCTACATGGCGATTTTGTTTGTCATCCCTGCCGTCGTCGGGCCGCTCGTTGCGTCATTGATTGTGCCGTTGTTGGGATTCCTGGGTTCGTTCCAAGAGTTGACGGGTGGACAATCATTCCCGTATCGGATTCTCCCCGAGCAGTTCATATGGTCAGGGTTACTCGCGTTGATACTGTTCGTGCTCCACACTGCGCCGATTGTTCTCGTCCGACCTGGGCCGATCGTTGGGCATCTGACGCGGATTCGGGACACGCGGTCTCCTTGGTTTTGGCGCGCGAATCTAGACATTGGCATCGTGATCGCGGCTGCCGCGGTGATATTCGAATTGAATGGCCGCGGCTCTTTGTTTGTGGAGCGCGATGATGGTCTGTCTGATCTGAGCATGTTGGCGACGTCGTTGCCGATCATTGCGGCGGTGGCGGCTTCGCTGGTGGCTTTGCGCCTGTTCCGTTTCTCCGGCGTCGTATTAGAAAGGCTGGCGCGCATTAATGTCCATTCGATGTTTGCGCTCGCGTTGAAAGTCTTTGCGCGTTCGACGATGAGTCATGTGGTGTTGATGCTGCTGGCGGCAGGAACGATGATCGTTGTCATCAACGCAACTGGATTGTCCGCCACGTTGGAGAAAAATACGAGTGATCGCATCGATTTCACAACAGCTTCAGACATGCGAATCTCGGGAATCGACGGGTTCAAGGCATCAAACAATGAGACTGTTAAATCGATCGTTGAACTGGACTGGGTGACCGACCACACTTGGGGTACCCGTACCGAGGCTAGGACTGGCAGTTCGGAATCTGCGTCGTCGTTCACAATGCTCGCCGCGCGGCCGCGAGAGTTCGTTGATGTGGCAACATTCCGGTCCGACTTCGCGGACGAAACG
>VXTA01000162.1 GCA_009837685.1 Chloroflexota bacterium
GATCGATGAGTTTGTCGAATTCGCCTCTACGGTTGATGCGATGGTGGTATGCCATGGTGCGCCGCGCGTGACAGGCGAGATGCTGGATGCGGCTCCATCGTTACGTTTTATAGGGGAACTTGAAGGCGACCGTTTTGCCCAGCGGATCGATGTTGCTGCTTGCGTTGCTCGGAGTGTGAAAGCTGTGGATACGACGCATGCTTCGAGTCTGCCGGTATCTGAATGGGCGTTGGCTATGATGTTGATGGGTTTGAAGAAAGTCGGAGCGCATTATCGGCGCTTGATCACCGATCAGGAGTGGGGGACCGGATATCAGCGCGCACGTGAGCCGGATTTCCAGATGATGGGGGATCTGACAGGTCGGACGGTTGGGTTGATCGGCGGTGGGAATATCGCTCGCAGGTTGATGGAGCTTTTGGTGCCGTTCCGGGTAGATATATTGTTGCACGATCCCTATTTGCCTAGGGAACTGGCAGACGCGTTGAACTTTACGATGACGTCGCTCGAGAATGTTATGAGCATGCCGGACATAGTGGTGTGCTTGGTACCCCACACGCCAGCGACGGAGGGTATGTTGGGTGCGAAAGAGTTGGGTTGGATACGGCCTGGTGGGGTGTTCGTGAACGTGTCACGTGGGCAAGTGGTTCAGTCGGACGCGCTGATCGAGCGGTTGCGCAAGAACGACATCTACGCATGTCTGGACGTATTCGATCCAGAGCCTGTGCCGACCGATTCGCCGATACGTGATCTGTGGAACGTTTTCCTGACACCGCACATCGCTAGCACGACTGACGGGTCGGGGATATCTTTCTTTGCCGAGATGATTGATGAGCTTCGGCGGTTCCACTTGGGTCACGACACGAAGCATGACTTGATGCCGCGGACTCTGTCTAACCGTAGAGGTGAGGAGCCGGGGGACTTGGACGCGGTTCGCTAACGCCGGGATCGCTTGCTAACATGTAAGGCGAACTTACTCCCCGCCTAACCGTTAGCAGGTGCCTCTCGTGTCGAAGATCGATCCCTATTCCTCAACGTATTTTCAGTCTCGTCGATCGGCGGTGATGGCCCGCAATGGTGCTGTGGCGACGAGCCAGCCGTTGGCCGCGCAGGCCGGGTTGCGGATGCTGCTCGATGGTGGCAACGCGGTAGATGCCGCGGTGGCGATGGCGGCCGCATTGAACGTTGTGGAGCCTGGATCGACCGGCATTGGCGGTGACATGTTCGCGCTGATCTGGAACAAGGACGAGCGCAGGGTTGTGGCGCTGAATGGGAGTGGACGGTCGGGAGCGGCGGCGAATGTCGACGATGTGCGCAGAGCGGGTTACGACGCGATTCCGAACGAGCTGGATGGTTGCGCGTTTTCGGTGAGTGTGCCGGGGACGGTTCATGGGTGGGAGACGGCTCTGGAACATTACGGTCGGATGACGCTTGCAGAGGTGTTGAGGCCGGCGATCGATTATGCGATGAATGGGTATCCGGTTTCTGAGGTGATTGCGCGCGGTTGGGAAGGTTGCGAGACAAAGTTGCGGCACCGTCCATCGGGTTCTGAGATGCTACCGATCAATGGTCGAGCGCCGAGGTGTGGGGAGATAGCGACTTTGCCGGAGCTTGGGGGATCCTTGCAAGTGATCGCGGAGGGTGGCAGCGAAGCGTATTACAAGGGAGATATTGGCAAGAAGATCGCCGCGTATGTGCAGCAAGAGGGCGGATGGCTGACGGAAGACGACTTGACGTCGCACCATTCTGATTGGGATGAGGCGATACACGTCAACTATCGTGGTGTAGAGGTTTGGGAGTGCCCGCCTAACGGTCAGGGAATTGCGGCGCTGATGGCGTTGAACATCGCCGAGGGGTTTGATATCGGTGATATGGGAAGCCAGTCCACGGACGCCTATCATCACTTGATCGAGTCGATGCGTTTGGGTTACGCGGATGCTTTGCAGTATGTGGCGGACCCGCGGGTTGCGGAGGTGCCGATTGGGCCGTTGCTTTCGAAGGAGTATGGAGACCGCCGTCGATCGAGCATCGACTCGATGATGGCGCATCCGAACGTTTCTTATGGCGATCCGATGGGTGGTGGCGATACGATCTACTGCACGGCGGTAGATGGTGATGGCAATGCGTGTTCGCTGATCAACAGCTTGTTCGCCGGGTTCGGTTCAGGATTGGTAGTGCCTGGGACTGGTATTGCGTTGCAGAATCGGGGTTCGCTGTTCTCGTTCGATCCTGATCATCCCAACTACTTGCAGGGGCGGAAGCGTCCGTATCAGACGATCATCCCGGCAATGGCCACGCGGGATGATGAGATGTGGTTGTCATTCGGTGTAATGGGCGGATTCCAGCAGCCGCAAGGGCACTTGCAGGTGATCTCGAACATGGTCGATTTCGGCATGGATTCGCAGAAGGCGTTGGATGCGTTGCGTTTCAGCATTGATGTGCAGGGCGACAAGAGTGTGAGGGTTGAGGAAGACCTCGACGATTCTGTTGTCTCGGAGTTGCGTAAGCGCGGTCACGACATCGTGGTTCAGCGAGCCTATGACCGCGTCGGGTTTGGTGGTGGTCAGGTCGTATCGCGAGATGCCGAAACGGGGGTATTATGCGCGGGTACGGAGCCGCGCAAGGATGGTTCAGCGCTCGGTTGGTAGTCTAGTCTGACTACCTACGGATGCGACGGGCGAGGAATAGCACCGCCAACAGGGCTGTAATCAGGAACGGCGAGGCTTCTAACGGGCCGTTGCCGTTTGAGTTGCAGAGACCGCCGGAAGTGGCTGGTTCTTCTTCGGGGGTCTCGACTTCGGGCGCTGGTTCTGATGGGGGCTCTTCAACAGTGGTTGGTTTGACCATGACCTCTGGTTCAGCGGTTGGTTCGACCGTTGGCGTTGGCGGTATGGGGGTGTTGGTAGGTTCTGGTGTTGGTTCGGTCCCGGTTTCACCGACTGCGATTCCGCCTTTGACTGGTGTCAGTGTGAGAAGTTTGTATTCGGTCTCGGCACCGGCTTCGGCTTCCGCTGTCGGCGTGGGAGTCGGTGGGACGTACGGGTCGGCGCCGATGTTGGCGCGCCATTCGTTGTCGAGTTGTTGCACGGTTTTGCCGTAGACGTTTCGGATGGCGATGTCGCCGCTGCGCCCTTCGGCGATGGAGGCGATGGTTTCGGCTATCTTCTCAGGGCCGTATGTCTCGATGAGGTACTCGATGAAGTCTCGGCTTTGGCCGTAGGATACGATGACCATGTTGGGGTCGCCGGGGAATGTCTGGAGGCGTGTGAAAGGGATGAGACGATTGGTGTCGACGGCCCAGTCGAGGAAGTAGACGTACGAGAGACCTTTGTCGAGGTTTCCGTATTCGGCTAGGCCCTCGTTGAGCCACAGAGGCACGAGCGCGTTACCACCTTCGGCCGCCCGTCCAACCAAGATGTGCGTGAGCTCGTGCGTGAGCGTTCCAATGTCGCGGTTGCCGGACAGCACGAGGACGACGCTGTGGTCGTAGAATGCTTGTCCTTCGGTGATGAGTTCGCGACTGATGGTCGCGCTGCGAGCGCTTACGGCACCGATCATCTCGGCGTTGTTGTTGTACAGCATGACGATGATGGGAGTTTCAATTTCACTACCGACGATTGGACCCATCAGTTCCATCGATTCAAAGCCTGCTTCGGCGAGACGTTCGGCGCGCACTTGGACGGGTCCGTGGTAGTAGACGTGAATCGGGCCTCGGATGACGACGTCCCATTCGTATCGGGCATCGAGGACCATTTCGCTGTATTGGTCTGAGAGGTATTCGTTGCCTTCTTTGTCGATGGCTTCGAATACGAAATCGACGGTGGTTCCGGGCGGGAGGTACCTTGCAGAGGTGTTTACTCGCCAGAGAAGTTCACCGTCGATGAGTGACTCGGTGCGTTCGGTGAGGTCGAGGTAGTCGTACTGGCCGGTGGTGGCTGGGCCGGTAGTGAAGCGAACGCGTACATCGTCGATCTCGATGTCGGATTCGAACGAGGTGTAGAAACGTATGTCTTCGGGGAAGTTGCTTTCCAGGCCTCCGTCGAGGAAACGAACGGGTGGCTCTTGGGCGGTTGCGGCTTGATCGTGGGCGAATATGGTTAGTGCCGCGAAGAGCGCGACGGCGATGGTGGTTAGTTGGACAGCCTTGGTTATTGTTTGGTGCATTGGGTTCGTTGTATTGGGTACGAACGACGTTGCTTATAGGAATTACGCCGCTGGGATGCGGTTGGACGTGTCTATATAAGGGTAAGTCAGGGCGATTGTCTACTTGGCGTTTCGCCATTCTGCCCAAAAGCGGTAGAAGGCGCTGAGTGGAGTGCCGACGGCGAGTATCCAGAGGCCCCATATCGGTTGGCCGATGATAAGCGCTACGGTCATGATGACGACTCGTTCGGGGCGTGTGAGGAAGCCGGATGTTCCCTTGTAGCCGAGGCCTTCGGCTCGGGCTCGGATGTAGC
>VXTA01000177.1 GCA_009837685.1 Chloroflexota bacterium
TCGCAGATGACTTTTCGAATGCCTTGGAAACTGCTGAAGATCAGAACATGGATCCCAAGTGGTTCAATGGTTTCAAGGCAATGGCTGAAAAAATCGAAAAAGGTTTGACCGACGCAGGCTTCCGACGATTCGAGTCAATCGGACACGATATGGACCCTGCAAGGCACGAGGCGTTGGCGACGATGCCGACATCCGACGATCAAGCGGGCAAGGTTGTACAGGAAATCGAAGCTGGATATGAAGATATTGAGACATCTAGAGTAGTGCGCGTAGCAAAAGTCTTGGTCGGTCGAAGATCGGATGATTCTGAGTCGAACTGACCGCTCTACAAAACAAAAAGACGAAACCCACCAGATCGAACTGGCAAAGAAAGGCAAGTAACAAGAAATGGCAAGAGCGATCGGTATCGACTTGGGGACTACCAATTCCGCCATGGCATACATGAGTGCGGGGGAGCCCGAGATTATTGAAAACTCCGAAGGGCAACGAATCACGCCCTCCGTAGTTGCGGTCAACACTAAGACTAGTGAACGGCTCATCGGGATGATGGCCCGTCGGCAGGCGGTTACCAATCCGGAACACACCGTCTACTCCGCCAAGCGTTTTATCGGTCGCAGGTTCGACGATGATCTAGTGAGAAGCGACCAGGAACGGGTGCCATTCACTCTGTCAGCCCTCGAAAACGGCGATGTGGGCATTCAGTTCGACGCCAGCGTGCGCCCTCCAGCTGAGATTTCATCCATGTTGCTAGCGCGGTTGAAGTCCGATGCTGAGGAGAGATTGGGCGAACCCGTCACACAGGCAGTAATCACAGTACCCGCCTACTTCAATGACGCGCAAAGAGAGGCGACCCGGATTGCCGGGACGATTGCCGGACTTGACGTTTTGCGCATCGTCAACGAGCCAACAGCAGCCGCACTCGCATACGGACTCGATAAGGAGGGCGACCGAACCGTCGCTGTCTATGACCTCGGTGGCGGAACCTTCGACATCACAATCCTGCATGTCGGCGATGGTGTCTTCGAGGTGAAGAGCACCAATGGTGACACCCACTTGGGCGGGGACGATTTTGACACCCGGTTGGTCGACTACTTGGTCGACGAGTTCAAGAAGAAAGAGTACATGGATCCGAGTACGGATCCTTCAGCCGCGCAGAGGCTTCGTTTGGCCGCAGAAGAGGCCAAGATCGAGCTCTCTTCGGTCACGAGCGCCGAGATAAACCTTCCATTCATATCGGCAGACCAGAGCGGTCCGAAACACCTCGTCGAAACTCTGACGCGTGCGAAGCTGGAATCACTGACCGCCGATCTAGTGGAGAAAACCGTCGGACCGTGTCAGAACGCATTGCGCGACGCTGGCGTGACCGCGGCCGAGATCGACGACGTGATTCTCGCAGGTGGCATGACGCGCATGCCGGCGGTCATAAACCGTGTGAAGGAGATCTTCGGCAAGGACCCGAACCGATCAATCAACCCTGACGAAGTAGTTGCCCTCGGGGCCGCACTTCAGGCTGGCGTGTTGCAAGGCGATGTATCCGGCATCCTTCTGCTCGACGTCACTCCACTGACCTGGGGCATCGAAACGCTAGGCGGCGTTCGCACCGAGTTGATCGCGCGCAACACGACGATCCCGACATCGAAATCTGACACTTTCACGACCGCAGCGGATGGACAGTCGTCAGTCGAAATCCACGTATTGCAGGGCGAACGTCCGATGGCGGCAGACAACACATCTGTTGGTCGTTTCACGCTGGACGGAATCGCGCCGGCTCCGCGTGGGGTACCGCAGGTCGAAGTGTCCTTTGACATCGACGCCAACGGCATCATCACCGTGACTGCGAAGGACAAGGCGACGCAGCGCGAACAACACATCACGGTCACCGGGCGTTCAGGGATGTCCGAGGATGAGATCAAAGCGAAAGTGAAGGAAGCGGAGGATAACGCCGACGCCGATCGACTACGCCGAGAAGTCGTAGACGCACGAAACCTCGCTGAATCGACCGCCTATCAGGCCGACAAACTAATCGAGGAGCACGGCGAGAGGTTGCCCGAGGATGTCAAGTCAGATATCCAATCGAAAACCTCCGAGGTGCGTACCGTGCTGGCCGACGAAAACGCGGACGCCGAGCGGGTGAAGGCTGCGTCCGATGCCCTGCAGCAGGCGATGATGGCAGCTGGGCAGCATATACATGCTGGTGCTGGCGCGGGAGCGGCTCCGGGTGGGGATGGGTGTGGGCCCGGTCCCGATGCACCACCGCCGTCTGATGATGACACCGTTGAGGGGCGGTTTAGGGAAGTTTAGGACTCGAATCCTGATGGCCTCCCTGAGCCTGTAGGGTGAACAATTGGTCTCAAATAGACATCCGATCAAGGCAAGCTGGACTGCATTCGTCGGAAGAACTGCTCGACATCTGCAACATCCTGCATGACGACCTCGGCATCGACATTTTCAACGTCGATTGGGAAGAAATCGCCGATGGTTTGATCGAGATACAGCACAAGCCACCTGCTATCAAGCGGAAGGTGATCATACCTTCAATCGGACTACACGGCGTGCAAGCAGGTATCGACCGAGATTTGATCCGCAAGTTGAAAGCCGTCCGCTTAGAGTTGATGCGCGGAGATGACGTGACTTGGCGTTTCAGCAGACGCAACGACAAATTGAGCGACTATCTGTTGAAAACTTGGGAAATCAGACATTTGCACATCACAGGCAATTCAGAACGTCGGATCGACAAAACCCTGTTTTGTATCTTTCGATATCGGAAGGCGTACCTGATTGGGTTGTGGGGACACGAGATATACGACGACACGCTGCCATTGTTCGATTTCTTGAATCAGGTATTTCCATATCTGGTGCCGCACAAACTTCAGGGAGTCAAACCTTCTCAAGAGTTAACGGGCAAAGACCACAGGCAGTTACGCGAACACGGTATCGCGACGTTCGTCACACTGAGCAACGGTGAGGTCGTGGCGCCCAACAATTTCGGATTCACCGGCGGCGGATACACGCCCTACCAAATCCAGCAGGCAGACCTGATCGTTGAACTCTGTCACAAAGGCGTGTTGAAAAAGGATGAAAGTGGGTCAGGTGACTATTAGATGTAGTCACTTAAGGTTTGCAGGGGACCTGGTACCCGAAAATCGGAAAAGCCCCATTTGCCCTTGGGATATTTCCTCCGAGTGGGTGAGGATTAGGATGTTAAGGTTCAAGCAGCCACAGTAACTGACTCGCTCATCACATCAGCATGAGACGAAGTTTTGCGGGGCGTCCGCGCCCCCTCTGCCGGTGTGATGCCTGTCGGTTACTGTGGTAAGCAACCGCTGACTTTATCCGCGAGGGGGTGCCAGGTGGTCTGGCGCAAAACAGAGATCGTCGTAGTTGCGTTCGCGCTCATCGGCTGGGTGATCGCCTCTTTCCTCTTCTTCACGCGGGACAGCGAGCCGGAGACGAACAATGTTGACAGCCTGGTGAATGTCTACTGGATGGATGGGAACAAACACAAAACGATCTAGTTCATGGATGAGATGCGATTGCAGACGATCCTTGAAACGGTCAAGGCGCACGAGGAGCAGCTGGCAGCGACGGAAGACTACGAGATAGAGATTATGCGGCAGAACCCGGATGATGAAGCCCTCATAGGGTTCATAGAAGGGAGGCAGGCAGAGCGAACAGCCGTGGCTTTGACCACTCTCAGCGGTCTTATGACCCGTGCAACTGTGGTCGTGGAACCGCCAATCGCCAGGCCTTCCCCATCGTTCGTAGTGCCGGCTGTATCCGACAAGCCTTCTCTGCCCCCCGATCTGTCAGCCGCAAAGCCTTCCGCACCATCCGTATTGCAAGAGGCGAATAAAACATCATCTGACTCTCACGCACAACCCGTGCCGGTAACGCTTACCCCATCGTTGGCGGCGGTGCCGACTGCTACGCCTTCAGTTACCGACAATGCGATTGCCACCTTTATCGCGGATGCGGAATCGTTAGAGTTGACGACCTATGAGGACATCTTCTCTGGCTCCTACACACCATCGCCATCCGACGAACCGCCGTCAATGATCTTCGCTAAAGGTGTAATATTCGATTGTTGGATGTTGCAGGGGTGGTACGCCGAAGAAAAGAGTTACTCGCACCTAGCGGACACGATGTCCTGGTACTTCGACATAGGTGAGCGTCGCAACAACTTCGACAGCGACGAAGCGCGGATCGCCCTGAAGGAGTGCGGTGGCCCCGTGCGATAAACGGCACAAGTTGACAAATTGGCATAGGCATCCCCCGTTCGCATCGCAAAGTGGGGATTGCCTTACAGCTGGAACTTGGGGAAGATATGTTTTCGAATTTCGTCGATTGCCGATTGGTTGTGGCGGATGATGTCGTTGCGGATGTAGGAGTCGATGCGGTTATCGACTTGGTCGTGGATGTTGGTCAAGTTGGGCAGTGAAGATAAATATGA
>VXTA01000308.1 GCA_009837685.1 Chloroflexota bacterium
TCACAGCCGCGATTCATTTTTGACGATTCAGGTCGCTCGATGCGTGTGCGAATTCTCCAGCTTCGCCAAGACTTGCGCTGCGAAACGATCCGCCTCGTCGGCGTGCGACTGACCAAATTCGATGGTCATTTCGGCCCCGGAATGCGATCTAAACACCAATTGCAGGTCGGGCGGCCTCAGAAAATAGTCCGCCAGCAGCAACCCGCTCATCAACACTACAACCATGCCGACGATCAATCGCATGTTGCCGACTCCATCCAAAGCCTGCCACATCCCGATCGCAGCGCCGATCCCGATCAATCCCCAAGCCAACGAGCGTTTGCTGGGACGGGCGCGTGAAATCGCCAACGAACCAATCTCGGACAAGGGCATCGAGGCGTGCAGAACCTTGGCATCCGGCGCTCCGCGCAGCAATACTCTTCGGTTCGTCAAAACGACCTCGGAACCGCCCTTGCCGTGAGTGGAAACCGAATCGATCGTAGTCTCTCCGGGATAAAGTTCCGACACGCTACGCAATTCCGGCTCGGCCTCTCTCGCCGATTCGACGTCTGCTGCCGGTTTCGACAACGCCTCCGGCACGACCTCTGAGACTGCGGGGCGTTCATATACCTCGCCCGAAGCTCTTTTCGGCTCTCCAATTTCATTATCAACTGACGATTGACTGATAGTTCGACTGGTGAGACATGCAGGCGAGTTCGAGCATGTGCAAAAGCGCGTCTCGCCGCTACCCCTCGTCTCATTGAGGTCAGATGCCGAGGTTTCTGAGACAGCTTGTACATCGACACATGAAACCGAGCAGTTAGCCGTAGGGCCTAGCGAACCGCCTCTCAGCTGCGACGGAACATCAGAGCACGAGCAGAAACGCCTTGCGTTAGACATCGCGGTCACGACGAGAGTGCCCGGTGACCCAAATGCAACTGACGAGCCGCACGTGGACGCAACAGCATCGAGCGATAGATGTGCATCACGCCCTGTTGACGTCGGGCACCCCGCAGTCGTCCGACTCGAAACCCGCGCCGAGCGAGAACCTGCTTGGCTTCCTCGTAAACCGAATTCGACGGTAGAGACGGATGCTCGCGATAAAACCTCAACGCGCTCGCGTAAAGCGCATCGTCACGCCCGCTCTCGCCCCAAGCCGCCAATACAGGAAGCACCGCGTTGACGACGATTTCACCAGCTCGTCCTGCTCCCAAAGCACCATCTCCAACGCAGTAACGCTCGCGCACGTTCGAACTCCGTTCAGCGTCTCCGATCGCGTTCAACGCGTGCCGCAGCGGCCCGCCCTTGAACCACCACCCGGCGACAAGGTAAGCCGCCGCCGCCAACCGCGCCTCTGGGCGATTGGACGGCCGCCCGGCGGCGCCTGTCCAACTCGGAACGCCCCCGGCCAAACGTCGCACCGGCGACCATCGCGGGCGCTCTCCAAAACCTGCGGCCCAACTCAACAACTTCGCCGCACGGGCAACCAATCGCGATTCTCCATCGCGACCATCATTGGCATCTGTGTCTAAAGGTGCTAATCCGGCCAGAAAAGCCCACGGCAAGCGTTTCGCCAAGTGCCTGAACGCGCCTCGGTTCCGCGGATAGCCCAAGCATTCGAAGATCGCCATCTGCAACGCCAGATCAGGACCGAATCTTTCGACATCCGTGCGCATACTGCTGATCTTCAGCGCGAACCGTTCGTCCCCCATCGCGTCCAACCAATCGCCGATCGATCTCTCAGCATCGTCAGTGCTCGCGCCGCTGTTTCTCTTGAACGTCGGCTTGCCGTGATCGTCGATCAACTGACATATGCTAAGCTCCGGCACCTCGAATCCCAGCGAGTTGACTGCCACGACTCGTGCTGTCGAGCTGCCATTTGCCAGCTTTGTCGCGACCGCATGAAACGTTACCCGCCCATATTTCGGGTCGGTATCGTGCCCATGGACGAACCAGTCCCCAGGATCTCGATGAACCTCCACATCTCCGACGACTTCCGAACCATCATCACCCTCGAGCATCGCGTCCCGAAAATCAGGGCCGTACGATCCGCCGGGCATGCCCGAGTAGAGCACCCGGTACTGCTTCCCGTCCGCTGTCGACAACGGCACTCGGCTGCCGTCGGCGCGGCGCCAAGCCTCATGCAGCGCCATCTCTGGAACCTCTACTCCCATAATCCGCAAAGTTTATCGCATCACTATAGGCGATTTTCGTGGAGTGTTTGCGAGCGTGGTTAGTATCCTTGGCAGGTGCCAGCCAACGTCGTACGAAGTGAGTTTCACACTCGGAGAAGAGCATGCCCGCAGTAACCAGCATCGAGTTCCACCAATTTTCCGCCAAACACCATAACGCCGATCGTAACTGGCTGTTGGTGCAGTTGAACACCGACCAGCCCGGGTTGTACGGGCTCGGCGACGCAAGCCCGATGGAAGCTGACGACGCTGTCAAGCTCCTTGCCACCCATCTGGTGGAAAAATGGGTCGTCGGCCGAGACCCACTCGACACCGAAGCCATTTGGACGGATATGTACCACAACGCCCCTGGCAAACGCGGACGTCTCGCCATGACCGCCATCAGTGGGATCGACATCGCCCTGTGGGACCTCAAAGGCAAGATCCTAGATCGCCCCGTCTACCAGCTCTTGGGCGGCTCGCAACGCGAAAAGATACGCGTCTACGCCAACGGCTGGTACGCCAATCCCGGATCGCCCGAGCAGAACGCCGAAGAGTCGAAGGTCGTCGTGGACATGGGCTACAGCGCGATGAAGTTCGACCCCTTCGCGCAGACCAACTACTACAAGATCTCCGAACGCGAAGCAGCGATCGCCGAGGCCCGCGTCGCCGCCGTACGCGAGACCGTCGGACCAGAAGTCGACATCCTCGTCGAGGCGCATGCCAAGTTCGATGTGATGAACGCAATCAAACTCGGCAACCGTCTCGAAAAATATCACCCCCTCTTCTACGAAGAACCAGTATCCGAGGAACGCGTCTCCGAGCTGTTGGAAGTTCGTCGAAAAGTCGGCATCCCGATCGCTACCGGGGAGCGTCTCTACTCGAAGTTTCCGTTCGCCGACATCATCGACGCCCACGCAGTCGATGTCCTGCAGCCCGACATCGCCAACGCCGGCGGCATCACCGAATTGAAGAAGATCGCCGTCATGGCCGAGGCCAAACATATAACCATGGCTCCGCACAACGTCTGCTCGCCAGTCGGCGCCATCGCCGAGATGCACCTCGACGCCTCGATCGTCAACTTCGAGATCCAGGAGTACCACGCCGAGTTCTACTCGCCCTGGTACTTCACCGTCTGCCGCGGCCTGCCGAGACAGCAAGACGGCTACGTGACACTCAGCGACGCCCCGGGCCTCGGCATCGAACTCGACCTCGAAGAGATCGCCGCGCACCCGCCTTTCAAACGTCCAACCGCCCGCGGCGGAACCAATCGCCGAATCTAAGTCGCCCGGCGACTCTTCTTTTCGGCACTGACCAAGAGTCTTGCTAGAATGCACGCAACCAGAGAACTTGGAGTCACGGTTCCCGAAAGAGACAAAAGATGATCGAAAACACCATCCTCAAAGCCAATCGAGAGGGCCGCTACGCTCTCGTCTTCGCGTTGCCGTTCCCGTCGTACGACTTGATCGAACTGGCCGCTCACGTCGGGTTCGACGCGATCACAATCGACGGAGAGCACGGAGCCTACTCAACCGAGAGCGTAGACAACATTTGCCGGCTCTCCAACGCCTGCGGCATGTCCGTCATCGCCCGCGTCCCCAACATCGCCGCTTACCAGGTGAACCTCTACCTCGACCGCGGCATCCAAGGCGTCACCGGGCCACACGTAGAGACCGGTGCCGAAGCTCAGGCTCTTGCTGATGCCTGCCTTTTTCCCGAGGCGGGTTGGCGATCATGGGGCGGCGGACGCGGCACCGAGTTCAACGATCCCGAAAAGATCGCCGAATATGGCGGTCAACGCGCATTTATGAAATGGGCCAACGACAACATGATCGTCATGGCCCAGATCGAATCGAAGAAAGCGCACGACAATCTAGACGACATCCTCGCAGTGCCCGGATTGACAGGCGTCGCCGGAGGTCCCAACGACTTCGCCGCCAGCATGGGGCTTGCCGGGCAACCTGAACACCCGGACCGTGTCGCCGCCACTGCGGATATCGAACGACGCGCCGTAGCCGCTGGAAAATCCATCGGAGCAACCACTTTTTCCATCGGCGTCAGGGAGTTCATGTTCGGGCAGGCGCGCGAGTTCTGCCAGGAAAACCGCGACAAACCTCTTGCCTCTTGAACGGAGACGGCTTCTCGCCAGTGCTTGTCCTCTAACTACTCGCCATGGCTAGAACCGCAACCACATGCTTGAACGTATCTTGAAACATGGCAATCCGATGTGGTCGGTGATTTAGAATCCAAACCGTGAAGATG
>VXTA01000240.1 GCA_009837685.1 Chloroflexota bacterium
TCGTATCCGTATATATGAAATGTCGTACGTGGCATTCATCCGCCATGTCCTTGAGCAGATCTATCGCGCGCATCCCCGTTTCCGAGAGCCATCCCCTCGTACGGACCATACCGTTTTTGGCGTCTACTGATACGCAAACGCTGTCGGTGCCAAATCTTCCTACGGCGATCTCGACGGCTTCGGGGTTTTCTACCGCCGCGGTCCCGAAGATCGCGAGCTGTACACCCATCTGGAACACCGCATCAGCGTCTTCAACAGAGCGAATACCGCCGCCCATCTGGATCGGCACATCGACTGAATTCACGACGCGCTCCACAGTCGCAGCATTGGTGCGCACACCGTCTTTGGCGCCATCTAGATCGATGACATGCAGCCGCTGAGCACCCATGTCAACCCACCGCAATGCGGCATCAACCGGATCATTGTCGAAAACAGTCTCTTGGGAGTAATCGCCCTTGAAAAGGCGCGCGCAACGACCACCGCGGATATCGATTGCTGGTATGACTTCCATTCGCGTCTATGCGTTCAAAGGTTCAGGTCAAACTTTGGGAGTAATCCAAAAATTAGTCGTAGATGCCTAATCCTGATCTCCCGCTCTTCTCCGGGTGAAACTTAGTTCCAACAATGTTTCCACGAACGACTGCGGCACAAACATCGATGCCATGAGGCGAAGTAGCCGCTACATCTCGTGCATCTTCAACGTCGCAATGGTACGAGTGGACGAAGTAGAAGTAGGTGTCCTGCGGGATGTCAGCGAATATGGGATGGCGCTGTTCTGATTGGTCTTTAAAGCGAACGGTGTTCCATCCCATGTGCGGGATTTTCAGGGGTAGTCCGTTCGAGCCGGATATGCCGTTCGGCAACCGAACAACCTCCCCTCCTAAAACGCCAAGCCCCGGCAATTCGCCCTCTTCCGATCGTTCGAAAAGTATCTGCATGCCGAGGCAGACGCATAGCAACGGCCTTCCAGAGGCGGCGAACTCTCGGATCGTGTCGGGCAATTCCCGATCATTCAGTTGCTTCATCACCGCGTCGTTGGCACCGACACCGGGGAGAATCGCCGCGTGAGCATCAGCAATCACGTCTGCCGAGGTCGTGACTATAGGGTCGCCACCCACGATACGAACCGCCTTTTCGACGCTGTGGATGTTGGCAGCGCCAGTGTTTATGATAGCGAGACGAAAATCCTTCAACTCGTGCGCCTCGTTCCAGTAACCATTTCCGGCGGTAGTTTGCGATCGATGTAACGGGCCATCATGAATATGCAGTCCGACAACCGATTGAGCCAGACGAGCAGACTCTCGTTCTCCAACATGTCGTCTTCGTAAAGCGTCACTGCCGTGCGTTCAAGTTCGCGGACTTTGCAGCGCGCTACATCAAGCGTTGCGGACGCCACTGACGCGCCAGGGATGATGAAAGAAGGTGGGAGTTCGATTTCTTCCTCTAGTTTTTTAAGCAACCCGTCTAACTGGTCGATCTGTTCGTCACCGATGGTTAGGAAGTGTTGGCGGAGACTATCGAGCTGCGAAATCTCGGTCGTCAGTTCAGCATTGGCGATGAACATCAGGCGCTGAATCTCGAGTAGTTCGTCGTGTAGGAAACCTGAATCGCATTGGGCTCTCGCCAGTCCTAGGAGACTAACCGCCTCATCACCAATGCCGTTTGCTTCCACACGCCGGTTCGATTTCGACACGCGGCCGCCGTAAAGCAACGACGTCTCGCCGCTGTCTCCCACCTTCGTGCTGATTGAATTCCTGACCAATGGGGGTGTAATATCATGGGTATCGAGAGATATTTCCGATTCTACGTTGCGGACGGCACCCTCCCGGAACGCGACTGCCGAATATCCGCAACGGTCGGAGCACTCATAGAACTATGACCATCGCCGAACAGCAACATGCGGTACCGATAAACACCGTTCATGTCACGGAAAAAGCGGCGTCGAAAGCGTTGGAGTTTGCTCAGAAGGCGGGGCGCGATAGCTGCGGCTTGAAGATCGCGGTGCAGGGCGGAGGTTGCTCAGGCCTCCAATACGTGCTTGAACTCGTTGACGGCCCAGAAGATTCAGACAAAGTCATCAGCGAGCACGGCATTGAGGTGTACATCCCGAAACGAGCTTTTGTCTTCCTCGCCGGAACAGTCCTCGACTTCTCAGACGGCCTTAACGGGCGAGGCTTCGAGTTCCACAACCCGAACGCTAAGCGCACGTGCGGATGTGGCGATTCCTTCGCTGTTTGAGCCCCTAAAGTGGCTCGCTCACCACAGACCGTCGCCATCGATTTGGCGCAAGCCTTTGCAACGTATGAAAAACGCGGTGTAGCCGTCTTCTCGCCACAATTCGGATCTACTTTCAGGCATGTCGGTCCCGATGCTTTGGACTTACTCCACCGATTGACCACGAATTCGATCATCGATATCCCCGACGGGTCAGCGCGTCGAACAATTCTGACGAATGAGAAAGGCAGAATTGTCGATGTATTTTGGGTGATGAAGCGGTCTGACGAAGAGCTGCTGTTGGTAACCGACTCCACAGATCCATCTTCGATGCGAGATTGGATCGATCGCTTCACGATCATCGAGGATGCAGAACTCATCGATGCGTCGGATTTCTTGGCTCGCTGGTACGTGGTAGGCCCAAACGCGTCGGACGCGTTGGGCGAAGCCTTTCCAGAGTTGGATTTTGCGGATTGCGGTATAGGAGAGTTGCGCGGTATGGACGTAGTTGACGGCGGAGTTGTGTTGTTTTTGATGACGGACACCGCAGGGCTAGAATCTTGGCTTGTCATTGGGGGTACCCCTGGAATCCCAGAAATAAACTCTCGATTCGAAAAGGCGGGGATGGAGCCCGTGTCGAACAAGCTGTTCGATCACATCCGAATATCCAACAAAGTCCCGATTGCCGGTTTTGATTTGACCGAAGACGTCAACCCTCTCGAAGCCGGGTTGCTGGATCTGATCCACTTCGAAAAAGGCTGCTATATCGGTCAAGAAGTAATCGCCCGTCTCGACACATATGACAAGGTTCAGCGCTCGCTCGTCGGATTCTCACAAACGGAGCTAACTAATGACGTACAAAGGATCGAGATAGGCGACGACATCTTGTCGGACAACGGCGCCAGGCGCATCGGATGGGTAACCTCAGTCGCACAAAGACCACGAACGAACGAATTGATCGGGTTAGCATACCTGCGCAAAACCCACACACAACCCGGATCTGTCGTGATTACCTCCGAAGGGACGAACCTTCAAATCTCACCGTAGCAGACGTGATCTGATCCTGTTTCAGAATGCGAGGGAATGGAGCGGGAGACGGGATTCGAACCCGCGACACCCTGCTTGGAAGGCAGGCACTCTACCACTGAGTTACTCCCGCGTTCGTGAATTTCATTGTAAACCCCGCGGGTAGTGGAATTGACTTCGGGACATCTCTCTCGATTTGTAGAATCGATTGAGTCTGCTAATCGCGAACTGACTGGTCAAACATGAAGACAACAGGCTTCCGCACGATCGTACTCGGCACGCCGTGGCGAAATCTAACCTACTGCATCATCGAAACTGACGAAGGCATCACCGGTGTCGGCGAAGCCCGGGTGCTCGGTAAAACCCATACGGTTTGCGAGTACTTGAAAGATGTCGAACGTCATTTCATCGGACACGACCCCTTTGACATTGAGGCGCTCTACCGACGAATGACGCTTCTCGACTTCGGCAAAGCTGGCGAGGTAGTGCACACGGGCCTAGCACTAGTTGAGCTCGCGTTCTGGGACATAATTGGCAAAGCTTGCAACCAACCTGTATACAAGCTGATGGGGGGACAGGTCACCGACCGGGTTCAAGCCTACGCAAACGGTTGGTACACAGTCGAGCGCGCACCTGAACAGTTTGCAGCGGCCGCCCAGCGAGTAATCGATCGCGGGTATCGAGCAATGAAGTTCGACCCCTTCGGCAACGGCGATTTGGAGCTGGAACGCGACGAGTTTTTCAAATCCTTAGACCTGATCGAAGCAGTTGCATCTGTGACCGGTACCTATGCACAGATCATGATCGAGATGCATGGTCGGTTTGCTCCGCATCAAGCTAGGGAAATTGCCAGACACATCGAACGCTTCAACATCGGGTGGATCGAAGAACCGGTTCGGCCGGGAGATGTTCCGGCACTCGAATCGGTCAGGAACCACACGAGTCTGCCAATCGCAACTGGCGAACGCCTCTACGGTGCACCTGAATTCAGGGAGATCTGGGGAGGTCAGACCGTCGACATTATCCAACCAGACATTACCCAGTGCGGCGGCATCTTGGAAGTCAAGAAGATTGCATCAACCGCAGAGACCTACTCGATTATGGTCGCACCTCATAACGTTGGTGGAATAATCTCGACCATGGCCGCCTTGCAACTTTGTCTTACAT
>VXTA01000018.1 GCA_009837685.1 Chloroflexota bacterium
CCTTTGGCAACCGTGTTCTCCTCGAAAATACGAGAAATCGTTTCGTAATTTTGGTTCCAATCAATGACGACATCATTACCCACGTATTCGCCATGCATCGGGATGGGCCTAAACTGTTCCGACAGATTGGGGCTTATCCATTCACCTCGACACAGGTAGTTGTTGTTTGCGAAATCCGTGATGGTAGGGTAGACGAAGGTCCACACGACATCCGCTTCAGATTCTCCCCACCGAGCTTCAACGAGTTGATTCCGATAGTACTGACTCCTTTTGCCGTCGTCGGTCAACTGTCTGATGACCGAAGCGACTTCGGCCTTGGACAAAACTTCGTTGAGCACTGCTTTGATAGAGTATCTTTTTGCGCCGGCGTGGCTGACGTCATCTTCGGAGACAACGGTAGGTTCGGAGACAACGCTAGGGGCCAGTACTGCGTATCGGTTTTTGGTGACGACGGGCGTAAGTAGGTCGCGTATCGCCCTTGCGGAATTTTGGTCGATCTTATGACTCTTGGGGACTACGATCTTGTAACCTTCGCCTGTTGATATCGCTGTCTCCCCGTTGATTTCTTGCCAGTAGACGTCTCTTGTTTCCAAGTTGCATAGACATATCAACACTGGCAAGGTATGGGCGGTCCAATATTTGATGTGTTTGCGATCGGTTCGAAAAACGAATCCTTCAGGGTCCTCCTCGGAAAAATAACTATGTCCCGCTTTGATTTGTAACCCGAGTAACCTGCCGGTCGCTTCACCGTTTTCGAGGAATTCAACCTCCGCATCGACCCCAAAATCGGGGCCTGGCTGTTCGCGGAATACGAACGACAAAGCCGAAAATGCTTCCATCGCTAACGCAATCCCTTGCTGTTCCGTTTGTGTTGTTCCAGGTGACTTCAATTTGGTGATACGATCTCGGCGAGTTGTAATCACCCTCGTCGAAGGAAAGGCAGTTTAACAGCGCAAACTCCCACCCAAGGATCGCTGCGATAATGGAGTCCTGGTGGGCGATGGAGGATTCGAACCTCCGACCTCGTCGATGTCAACGACGCGCTCTAGCCAACTGAGCTAACCGCCCTTGAGTGATGGGTGAGATTATATATCGGCGTCGAACTCACCCGACAGCCGTTGGATTCCATTGGAATCCGCTTCTGAGGCATGGTCGATCAACTCCCTAGAACAAAAACCAAAATAAGCAGTCCAGTCAAAATCGCGCCTACTACGAATAATCCTTTAGCGATGGTACGAAAAACGTTGGCGGAGTTGTTGGCGATCTTTTCTGCGTCGGATGGCGTCCAGTCGATCATGCGTTCGCCATCAAGGAATCTTTTGACTAGCCTTCTCATCGCCCATCTCCTCGGCATAGAAGCACGATTCACTTGGTTCCCGCTTCTCTTTCAATCGCTTCTATTCTTTTTCCGCCTTCGCCGCCGTATTGACTATGACCAGAACCAAAAGAAATGGCGGCACTTGGCGGGATTCGAACCTCCGACCTCGTCGATGTCAACGACGCGCTCTAGCCAACTGAGCTAACCGCCCATCTCTGATGCGTCAGATTATATACCCGCTTGCAGCGGCGACTTAGCTGGTCCGCTTTCGACGCGACAAGATATAACGTCGATGCCGTGGTATTTGCGATGTTTCACGGACGAAGCGTAATGCCGTAGGACCCTCATCGAGATCTGACGCTCATCGTCCTCCAGCGCGAAATCATCGGTCAAGAATGCCAGCCTATTCTCTAGGTTTCCTTCGCCAGCATCGTCCGAGACGACCACGAATTCGACCTCTGCGGAGCCTTGATCTCTGCGTACCGTCGCGGTCAACCTACGGACCTTAGCATTCGAATCTTCTCCGGATGTCTGACGATCTTCCTGATCCAAAAGGATTAACAGTGTCTCCTCACCCACAAGACGCAACCGGTTTTTGGAGTCCTCCGTCCATTTGTATCGATCGGCGAAGCGGCTCAGATATTCGTCGATGGCCGGCAATGACGAATGCGCAAGATCGACTCTGATCGGTCGATTTCGAACATTTGACAACTCCGTGAATACCGCGATACCTACAGCCGTCGCCGCACCTACTACGATCGGGTTACCGAACACGTAACTGGCATCGCCTTGAATAAGTGATCCAAAACTGCCAGCTGAAAGCCCCATAACTAACGGTACGCCGATTGCTAGTGCCTGCTTTCTGTCGAACCCGTTGCTGAAGGCCATTCGCGCACCTTCGATAAAGAGCATGCCAAAAATAATCACATACACCGCGCTGACGACTGGGCCAGGGACGGCGATCAAAGCGGCAAGCAACTTCGACAATAGCGCAACCGCGATCGTCATCAACCCCAGAAATACCCCCACGCTCGCAGCAGAGACTCCGATTATGCCGATGTACGAAGCAGTGGCCGACCACGGCGCGGCTACCGGCGGAATCCCGAGCAAACCGCATATGAATGTGCTGGCTGCCGTTACGTTGAGACCACCTTGAACTACGCGGAAATCAAGCGCGACCGGTTCGCGGTACGATGCGCCGTATATCACGGAAAGATCACCGACCGACTTCAAGAATCCTGTCAAGTTAACGATCGCAAACACAGGCAGTAGCGCCCAGAACTCGGCACCGAACGAGAACCCGAATTCAATGCGCGCCAGGTCCGGAAAACTCAGCCACGGAGTCGCCGTCACAGCGGCAACGTCGTACAAACCTAGCGGAATGGCCACAACGAGACCTATAGCAATCGTTATCGGCAAAACCCACATTCGGACCAGCGGGCTGCCCAACAGCGAGACAAGGATGCCGGTCGTCAGCGCAACCAAGCCGGGAGCCAAGAAAAGCACCACTGATGCGTCTTCCGGAGGTACCACCGTCACCGACACGATGAACGGAACCGCAGACACAGCAACCAGCATGATCACCGTTCCAGTAACCGCGGGAGTAAAAATCCGACGAAGTGAAGCGAGGCGAATTGTCAGGACCACCTGTAGCAGCGTCGAAACAACTATCAAGCTCGCCAGCAAACTCGGACCACCAATCTGCAACGCCAACGCGCTTACCGCCAGAAAGGGGACGTTGAAGTTGGCGACTATCAAGCGTCCCGACCCAACGCGTTGGAATCGTAGGGCGTGAACGATCATGCTCAATCCTGTGATCGCCAGCGCCATTATCACGACCCATTGCAGGTAGTCCTCAGACTCGCCAGATGCCAAAACTACCAGCGTTACCAGCGTCACCAGGCTGATCGAATTGGGCAACAATATCTGCAATGCAGACGATAACGCCACCATGCGAGGGCACTCGTCATCTGGTTCGTAACGAATCTGGTTCACGTGCTACGACTTTGTGCTGATTATTGAAAGAAACATGAGTAGTCGGCATCGTATCTACGCGCGTGATACGTAATCTCAACGGATATAATACGGGATGCAATGGGAAATGTTCGTTTGCCGTGTTTGATCCCAATCACGCGGTACGGACTTCAATGGAATCTCGACAAATGATTGAGCGGAGGCGAAGTTGATCTTTGCAAAATCCAATGCCAGATTAGCTGTCATGCTGGTAATCGTCTTGGCGTCTTTCGCCGTGATCGGTATCGCCTGCACTAGCGAACCCGATCCTACACCGACACAAGTGCCGGTTCCCACTGCGACACCGGTCCCCGAATCAACTGCTACTCCCGTGCCGGACCCTACCGCAACTCCGGTGCCGGACCCTACTTCGACGCCCGTACCAGAGCCAACGCCAGCGGCTGAAGTCGATGATTCGGAGGATGCACGTACCATCGCCTACGTGATGAAGGGCATCGAATTCGTGGAACGCGAGGGTCTGGACGTGGCCATCGAACACTACAGTAGCGAGGACAGCATTGAAGACGGACGATGGTTGAGAATCATCGACACCGATACAGGGGTAATGGTGGCATCTGCGCTGCAGTACGAGGTTGGATTGCAGATTAGCGGACGCGGAGCCAGCAACCTCGGTAGGGCCATTGCCGCTGCATCTGAAGCAGGGCAGTGGACTGAATCACTTGCCGATCATCCCGATACGGCCCAACAATTACCCAAACGCAACGTCTGGATCCGCCGCGACAATCTCGTGTTCAATTCCGGCCACTTCGTGTTGCAGCAAAACATCGAGGCACCCGTCAGGAACTATGTAAATCGCGCCGTGGAACTGTACGATTCCGACGGTCTGCAAGCAACCATCGACTACTACAACAGCCAAGACAGTCTCGAAGGCACTCTCTACCTGTTCTTGGTCGGTGCGGACGACATTTACCTCGCACATCCGATATTCCCCCACCTCATCGGAACAGACATCAAAGAGGTCGTGGGCTCAGACGGGCAAGAACTCGGCAAAGAAATAGCAGAGGCAACCGAAGACGGCATATGGGTCGAATACCTG
>VXTA01000276.1:0-3486 GCA_009837685.1 Chloroflexota bacterium
TTGGGATCCCGAGTTTTCGGTCGATAACCTCGTTGAGCAGGCTATTCCTGATGTCGTAGTAGTTTCCGGCGTTGCCGCGCATCCCCAACTCGCCGAACATCAGATCGTTCAGCGTGTAGAGAGAATCGAATAGCGACATCCTGCTCTGGACCTTCTGCCTGATCCGCTCTGTAATCTCACTGATACGCCCTATGTAAAGGGCAACATCCAGTTGGGGATTACTTTCAGCCGAGATGTAGAGGCAAGACAGAGCAAGATTGACTTGCTCGGCTGGGCGCGACACAGATCGGACGAAGTTCTCTCGCGCTCCGATGTCTGCTGTTCCCATGGCAAAGCATTGTAAAGACGAACTCGCTTCGTGGCAACTGCATACTCAGAGAGTGTCAAACGAAGTTGATATAATCGGTTGACTATCAGGCGTCACGTTTGCGACTTGAAACTAACTTGAACTGGGGAGCTCGGAAGGCCGGGCTGAGAGGGCGATCCTAATTCCGCCGCCCCACAAAACCTGATCTGGATAATGCCAGCGGAGGAAAACAACTCCGATGTCTCAAACATCGGAAATTCCATCAAACGTTCATTCTCGGAACGAAAGTAGTCTTTCGAGTTCCACGGTGAACGCAAACTCGCCACGTTCTCACCCTCGCGGAATCTCGGCGGCTCTGCCTCGATCCGAAGTTCCCGCGGTCTCCGTTCGCAACGCTTCCAAGTCATTTCCTAGGCCTGACCTCCCTCCAGTCGAAGCGATCGTTGATGTATCCATAAACGTTGACCTCGGAGAATTCGTCGTCATCGTCGGCCCTAGCGGTTGCGGCAAAAGCACTTTGCTAAACATCATCGCCGGGCTCGCGGAGCCAAACATGGGATCCGTCAGCCTCCAAGGCGATGGCGACGCCGAACGCATCGGTCGCGTCGCATACATGCACCAGATCGACCTGCTCCTGCCATGGCGCAACGTCCTATCGAACGCCACCCTTGGTCTCGAAATCGCCGGCATTCCCCGCACCGATGCCGACGCGAAAGCCACTGAGTTGGCGCAACGCTTCGGCATCGCCGACTTCCTGAACGCATATCCCGCAACTCTCTCTGGCGGCATGAGACAACGCGTCGCGCTTCTCCGAGCAGTACTGCCAGACCGCGACGTTCTCCTACTTGACGAGCCCTTCAAAGCCCTCGACGCCATCACCCGCGCCGAGCTACAGCGATGGTTATCCGATGTCCTTGACCGTACAAACCGCGCGACCGTGATGGTTACCCACGACGTGGAAGAAGCGCTGATGCTCGGAGATCGCGTCCTAGTGATGTCTCCCAGACCGGGCCGCATTCTCATCGAACTCGACGTCGATCTACCGCGTCCAAGACCGCGCGACGTGGTCCGCGAATCCAAGTTCGTAGAACTCAAATGGCAGTTGCTATCTGCGTTGAGTGGTGAATCGGTGCGATGAGTGTGCTGCCACAAACCGAGAATCATGTTTCGTCCGAAAGCCCAACGGTCGCTTCACATCGTCAAACCGTTTCGATTTGGAACCGACTGGCAGGATACGTCCAGAACTGGGGGGCGGCGGTAGTAATCGCGTTGTTGGGTTTGGTCGTCTGGGAGTTGTCGGTGCGTCTTTTCGACGTGCAAGAGTGGCTGTTGCCGCCGGTTTCGAAGATACTGAGCGAACTGATTGCGGATCCACCTTTGTTTATCTCGAACGGATGGGTGACGCTGCGTGAGATTTTGGTCGGGTTCATGGTGTCAACAACCTTCGGATTTGTCATGGCTACGGGGATGTTCTGGTCGAGGCTGTTGGAGCGATCGGTATATCCGTTCCTGATCGCGTCTCAGACCGTGCCCGTATTCACGTTAGCCCCGTTGCTCGTGATCTGGACGGGCACCGGTATGACGCCGAAAGTGGTGATCGTGGTGCTATTCACCTTTTTCCCGATAACGATTGGATTGATGACCGGATTGCGTTCGGTCGATGCCGACATGATCGCGATGTTTCGGACGCTTGGGGCATCGAAGTGGCAGATGTTCACAAAGCTACACCTACCGTCGGCGTTGCCGTACCTTTTTGCGGGGCTCAAGGTCGCGGCTGTGGTGTCGGTTATTGGTGCGGTAATAGGGGAGTGGATAGGTGCGAGCGCTGGATTAGGTTGGCTGATCAAGACGTCAGGGTCGAGATATCAGACCGACAAGGTTTTTGCCGCGATTTTCACGTTATCAGTGATGGCATCAATGATGTTCATATTGATATCTCTAGTGCAGGCTCGCATGTTACGGCATTATCATCAATCAGATAGCGAAGGAGCAACCAATTGAAGATCAGAATGGGATTCACAAGATTTATCGCGGTATCACTCGTGATCGCTGCGAGTGTTGCATTGTTTGGGTGCACAAGTGAGGAACCGGAACGTGAGTCGGTGACCGTCGAACTCGACTGGTATCCGAACGCTAACCATTCTGGCTTTTTTGTGGCGCAGGACCAAGGGTATTTCGACGAAGAGAATCTTGATGTCGACGTCCGTCCGCCGGCAGACCCAGCTCTCGTCGCGCAGATTGTGGCGTCAAATGAACGAGACTTCGGTGTCTTCTATCAAACCGATACGTTACTGGCTCGTAACTAAGGCATGCCAATTGTCGAGTTGAAGGCAATCGTTCAGCGACCTTTGAACTCATTGATGGCACTCGAATCTTCAGGTATCAGCCGACCCGCGGATCTCAAAGGCAAGAAAGTTGGCTATCCCGGCATCGAGTGGAACGTGAAGATGTTGGGAACCATGCTCGAAGCCGACGGACTAACTCTTGCTGACGTCGAAGTTGTGGACATCGGATGGGCTCTGTGGGAAACACTTGCAGCCGGAACCGTGGATGCGGTTATCGGCGCATACTGGTCCCACGAGAGCATCCTACTCGAGCAGAAAGGCTACCCGGTCACCGTCATTTATCCAGAAGAATTCGGTGTGCCGCAGTACTACGAGATGATGCTAGTCACTTCGGAGCGCATGTTGGAAGAGCGTCCGGACGCGGTTGAACGTTTCGTGCGCGGGTTTACTAGGGGATTCGAATACGGGCTCGACAATCCTCAAGGCGCTATCGACATACTGCTGAAACTCAACCCAGAACAAGAAGAGATCGAAGAGATCGAACGTCCTAGCATAGACCTGTTAACGGATCAGGCATGGCTTGCGGAAGAGACTGGCAAGTTTGGAACTATGACGGCAGAGCGTTGGCGTAGTGTCGCTCAGTTCATGAAGGAACAGGGCGAGATCGACTCGGACCTGGACGAGACGAAGGCTTGGACGGACGAGTATCTGGACTAGGTTGAACGCGTCAATCCATTGACTCGTCTAAAACATCCGGCGCGGATAAGCCAAATGCCCCGTCATATCCGTGTTTTTGACCTGGTACACGTGCCCCGTCGCAAACGTCACGAAAAGAACATCTAGCCCCGGACCGCCGAACGTGCAGTTCGTCGGACTATCTGCTGGGGTTCGATG
>VXTA01000276.1:3496-4380 GCA_009837685.1 Chloroflexota bacterium
CACCAGACCATCCGGCTCAAACACGTAAATTGCCGAACCCGCGCCTGCTGTAGCCTCACCAGCCGTCGCCAGAATCTGGCCATCCGTCGTCAACGCCATCCCGTCGATACCGCGACCTTCCCCGAAGTCGAACAGCACGGCACCGTTGCCCAACGTCCCGTCTGAGTTGATTGGATACGCCCGAAGCTGTCGGCGATAGCCCCTGTTCACCGGACTCTCCGCCACATACAGGACCGACTGATCCGCAGATAGCAGCACTCCATTCGGACGGTTGGTGTCAAACGTCACCCGCTTCACCGTCCAGTTCCCACCGAAAATATGCTCAGCCAAATATACCGATTCGTGAGGTAGGTTGTTGGGTTTGTCGGAGTAGTTGGGATCCGAAAAGTAAACCCGACCTCGCCCATCGATATCCAAATCATTCGGCATATTTAACTTGCCGCCATCCAAATTGTCAGCGATAACCGCCGGTGCAGAATCGAGATCCGCAACATCGATCTCCACCACGCGATTTCCCCCGCCTTCACACGCGAACAACCTACCCGACCGGTCAAACTTCATCCCGTTCGCCTGACCCGTGTCGCTTCGCCAGACTTCGCTACTACTTGATTTCGGGTCCCAGCGATAAGTTGTTGAGGCGTAGCACTCGTTGTAGAGCAGGCCACTACCATCCCAAGTTGGACCTTCGGTCAGCGAATCGTGCCTTGCGATCAATTCCCATTCCCAAGTGTCGTTCATATCAAACCAACCATTTTCTGACTAATCCTTTTAACTTGGCAGAAATATCACCGGTACTGCTCTTGTGGTGTCTTTTGAAAGCCTCATATTCATCCTTGGGCATCACATGTCCGATGTAGTTAAGGTACGAGTGAATTTCCTTTTCC
>VXTA01000053.1 GCA_009837685.1 Chloroflexota bacterium
ATTCACTCGATTTCAGTAGCCAAATCACCCTTCACAAAACCCCCTGATTTTTGATGTCAAACATCTGTTCAATCGCCAAAATTCAGTTCAAAAACCTCTCAAAAACGGCTTTTTTGCGTTGCACGATTTCCCCAGTGGCTATATCTTGAATCTAGTTGACGATGTTCTCGGGCATCTGAGGAGGCGGCCCGAGAATCACACAATCGATACCGCGCATGAAGTTGCTTGCCGCATCTTCGCGCGCCGTTAAATTCTATTCGCTCACGAAAGGATGATCTGTGCCTGATGACCTGTCAGACAGCCGTACTTGCGCAGTGCAAAAAAAGTGGAGAGTGGTGCTCGGGATGGTCGAGGTTCAGATCGATAACCAAGCCGATTTCAACGCATACCTAGCCGATTCGAAGGCCACATCGTTTGTCGATGGCCTGTTGCGAATCACCGTGAAAAACGGTTTCGTAGCCGCTTGGATACGCCAACGCGTGATGCGGAGCATCCGTCGATTCGCATCCGAGGTTTTCGGTCAAGATGTAAAGATTGAACTCGACACCATCGCATACACGAGCAGCGATGTGTTGGTGCGCGAAGGGCTCGCTGGCGACTACACCCAGTGGGCCGATGTCCGTTTGAGTCGCCACCGCGCAACAGTAGCCCGCGAGAACGCACGATACTTTCCCGCCATCCCTAACTGCACCTTCAAACGCTTCGAGAGATCCGCGAGCAACGCCCACGCGTTGAACGCCGCACGGAGCGTTGTTGACGCACCAGGTGATGAGTTCAATCCTCTGACCATTGCTTCAGAAACCGGGCAGGGCAAAACTCACCTCATCAACGCCATCGCCAACGAGATGCGCCAGGCCAAGATGAACGTCATATGCCTCACGGGTGAAGAGTTCGTCGATAGTTTCGTCAAATCATCACAGAGCGGCAAGGTTGCCACAGTCCGCGACCGTTATCGAGATGTCGATGTACTCCTCGTTGATGGCGTCGAGAAGCTCATTGGCAAAACGAAGACCCTGTCATTTCTGCTCTCGATCCTCGAACACCTGCTGGCCAATCGAAAGCAAGTCGTTTTCACATTCAACAGCGCGTACCCGATTAGCGAACTTGGCGACGAGATCGTTTCCAGACTGTCTGGTGGACTCGAGATTTCAATTGATCGCCCTGATTTCGAGTTGAAGCGTTCGCTCCTCGGGAGATACGCATCAGAACGAAAACTACATCTCAAAAACGAAGTTTTGGACTTCCTGTCGGAACGATTCGCCAACAACGTTCGCGATGTCATCGGCGCAATCGCACGCGTTGACGCACACCACCAACTGGAAGCACGAGCACAAGCCGCGGAAGCAGGGACAATCAGCTTGGCGGTGGCAGTTGAAGCGGTGAAAGATCGAATAACTGCTCCAGCACCGACGTTGGTACCGCCGAATGATGTTGTCGACGCAGTTGCCGGCGTATTCTCCATCAGCAACGATCAACTGTGCCGATCCGGGAGAGGAAACCGGTCGGTCACATCAGCGCGCGACGTGGCGATCTATATGTTGCGAGAGAAGAGCGGACTTACGAGTTCCGAGACCGGCACACTGATGGGCGGCCGACCGCACTCGACGATACTAGCATCGCTCAGCCGTTACTCCGAACGCCGCAAGAGCGACCCCCAGCTAATCGAGGCCGAACGGCGAATCAGCAATCTTCTCAGATGACGTTCATGCGTCAGTCTTGCCGGAAACAACCTCTGGAGACTTGAAGAACTGTCGGCGATACCACCGCAACTCTTCGATGCTCTCCAGCACGTCATCCAACGCACGATGCGACTTGGATTTCTCCGGCGGTTGTACTGCCTCGGGATGCCATCGAGCAATAAGCTCTTTGATGCTGCTCACATCGACCACACGGTAGTGCAAGTACGACTCCAGAGTCGGCATCTCGCGCTTCAAAAATAGCCTATCCACCCAGATCGAATTGCCGCACAACGGCGCTTCCCATCTACCCACCCAACTCTTGACAAAATCGAGCGTTTGACTTTCCGCTTCATTGATGCCGATCCGCGATGCTCTGACTTTGTCCATCAGCCCCGATTCGGTATGTTGCTTCGCCGACCATGGATCGATATTGTTGAGATCTTCGACTGATCGATTGATGGCGATGTCGGGACCCTCAGCAAGAATTTCCAGATTCGCGTCGGTGATGACGGTTGCCACCTCGATGATGACGTGTTGCTCCTCCAGACCCGTCATCTCAAGGTCCAACCAAACCATACGTCCGTCACCTCTATTTTTCGACGCCATGAAGTTTGAGGATACCAGCACTGAGCACGCCCAAAGGCGCGTTCGATAGCTCCGCTGCTATGCGAGAATCGTCGTTACACCAACCCCGTCATTACGGCGAAAGCCGGAATCCAGATGGACGGGACAAAGGGGCGCATGATGAACCCTAAGGAGGTTGATGCCGTGACTTTTTGCGACGAGATCGAAGTCGCTTCCAAACCGCAACGTGAAGCGATGATGCGACACCCGTTTGTGCTCGGAATCGGAGATGGGACGCTCTCAACTGAGCGCTTCAAGCACTTCATGACGCAGGACTACGTCTACCTCATCGACTACGCCAGATGCTTGGCGATGGGGACCGTGAAGGCCCCCGATCTAACCACCATGAGTTGGTTCGCCGGCGCGGTCGACCACATCCTCAACACCGAGATGGAACTCCACCGATCATACTGCACCCAACTCGGAATCTCGGCTCAAGAGCTCGAAGCCACAAAACACGCACCAACCACCTACTCCTACACTAGCTACCTGCTCCGCGTTGCCCAAATCGGCAGCTTCGGGGAACTGATAGCCGCTCTGGTGCCATGCATCTGGGGATATTGGAAAGTTGGCGAGATGCTCGCCGCAGACGGCGAACCGCAAAACGCACCCCACTACACCGAGTGGATACGCATGTACACGGGCGAAGATTCGCGTACCGTTGCCCTAGAAGCCCGCGCCATCTGCGACCGCGTCGCCGCGACCGCGGGTAACCAAGAACTATCTGCCATGCGCGAAGCCTATATCACCTGCACCCGCTACGAACGCGACTTCTGGCAGATGGCATGGGACCTCGAAGATTGGGCGGTATAAGCAGATCACTAATCGTTGTGGTGCGTCTCGATCATGTTGTACGTTGACCAACCGAGTCGCTATAATGACAACACGTCTTCCCCGAGCGGGAGTAACTCAGTGGTAGAGTATCTGCTTCCCAAGCAGAAGGTCGCGGGTTCGAATCCCGTCTCCCGCTCCACTATCTAACGTCCGCCGCTTATCCTTTAGCGGTCTTGTACCGAACCATCGAATCCGATCGGTGTGTCTAACACCTTTGGATCTTCTCCAATTCTCGCCAACGTATCCTCGTTGAGTTCGATACCTAATCCAGGCCCTTCAGGTACCGTCAGGTACCCGTCAATCAGTTCCAGCGGCTCAACCAATAGCACCGACTTTGGTGGTTCCGATTCCCCCGTGTACTCCTGCAACGCGAAGTTGGGGATGCACGCGTCCAGCTGAACACACGCCGCAGTCGATACTGGTGACAACGGGTTGTGCGGAATGACCTTCACATGTTGCGCTTCGGCCATCGCCGCAACTTTCTTGCAACCGCTCAGTCCACCGCATAGACAAAGGTCAGGTCTGACATACGCACACGCGCCATTTTCGAGCAGCTGCTGGTACTCGAAAATCGTCGTGAAACGCTCTCCAGTCGCGATTGGAATGTTGCACTGTGCTTGGACTTCCGCCATACGTGCCGGGCTGTCAGGAAGCATCGGGTCTTCGTAGAAGAACGGATTGAACTGCTCCAACCGCCTGCCCAGCCAGATCGATTCCGCCGGGTTCATCTGACGGTGAATCTCAACGCAGATATCGACATCCGAACCAACAGCGTCTTTTACCATGCCGACACGCTCTACCGCCTCATCAGCCCACTCCGTGTACGACTTGTGCAGATAGTAGTCATTAGGGAACGGTGTGAATCGAACCGCGGTGAATCCTTGCTGTTTGGCGCGCAACGCGTCTTCCGCCAGTTCCTCGCCTGTATCGCCGCCAACGTGCATGTAGCAACGGACGCGGTCGCGCGTCTTGCCGCCCATCAAGTCGTAAATTGGCACGCCCAACCGCTTACCCTTCATGTCCCACAGCGCAATATCGATCGCGCTCAGTGCGCCTTGGACGACCGAGCCCATAAAGTGTGATGAGCGATACAACCACTGGTAGTGATGCTCGATCAAGTTCGGATCCTTACCCACAAGATAATCGCTCATCACCTCGATCATCGTCTTCGTGGGACGTTGCCAACCGTGGACGCCGCCCTCACCAATCCCCACAAAAC
>VXTA01000017.1 GCA_009837685.1 Chloroflexota bacterium
GTCCTAATCCCATATTTCCTTGCAGGGCCATTGTCGGAGTCCTTCGGGTTCTTCGAACAAATCGCGGTTCTTTGGATTCCATTAGGTGTATTCGCATTTATCGCGTTGATGGTCCTCGTAGCGAAAGTGTTTGGCATCCGATACGGTGATTTGGTTAGATCTGTGTTGGCAGTGATCTTACTTTTGGCATCACTTTTGCCGCTATTTTTCTACTCCGAAACAGATAGCATATCCAACGGTGCAGCGATTATTCGCGGATTGGTTGCCTTGTTCTTGGGATCAATTGCATTGGTATTAGTTATTGTCGCGTTGATCAAGGCACGGTCACGCAGAGTGTTTTTCGCAACGATCCTAACGGCTTTCAGCATGATGCTGGCAGCCAATCTCGTCTTCATGCTATGGCTTTCCGGTTTTATCGACCTTCTCCCGGCGAAAATCGCCACCGTCCTTCTCGTCTGGTGCATCGCTTTCATGCTCTACAACTACCTAACGCGTAAGTCAGTTAATGAACCGAGAACCCAAGACGATCAACCACCGACTGGTCAAGCCAAGCGTACCCTACCTGTATATCCTGTACGCCTAAGCAAAAACGAAAAGGACAACTGAATCACCCCATGTCCCACCACACCCACACCTCACCCTTCAACCTCCACAACAAAACCGCCTTTGTAACCGGCGGCAACGGCGGTATCGGCCTAGGCATCGCTGAAGGCTTCATCCAACATGGCGCTTCCGTAGCCATCGCCGCACGCAACGCCGACAAACTCACCGCCGCTGTCGATACCCTAACCCAAGCCGCCGAGAGCGACTCCTCACGCGTCCTAGCCCTCTCCTGCGACGTCACCGACCGCGCATCCATCCAATCAGCCCTAGATGAGACAATGTCCACTTTCGGCGGATGGGACATCATCGTCAACAACGCCGGCACTAACCGACGCTCTGACGAGCCACAGAACCTCTCCGACGAAGACTGGCGATACGTCATCGACACCAACCTCACCTCGATGCACAACGTCTCTTCGCTCACCTTCGACCACATGCGAGACAAAGGCGCCGGCAAATACATCAACATTGGCTCCATGATGTCTATCTTCGGAACCGCTTATGCCTCCGCCTACGCCGCATCCAAAGGCGGTGTCGTCCAATACACCAAGTCCTGCGCCGTCGCCTGGGCCAAGCACAACGTCCAAGCCAACGCCATCCTCCCCGGCTGGATCATCACCGAGATGACTAATCAGTTCAAAGAGCTTTTCCCCGAACGCTACCAACTCGTCCAAGACCGCACCCCCGCCGACCGCTGGGGCATCCCCGCCGACCTCGCCGGAACCGCCGTATTCCTAGCCTCCTCAGCCTCCGACTTCGTAACCGGAACCTTCATCCCAGTAGACGGCGGCTACTCCGTCTGGTGATATAAACGCCCCCTTCGCAAAGCGTAAGGGGGCGCGAGCGAGCGTAGCGATGCGAGCGGGGGATGCCCGGCCGGAGAGGCGGCGCTACAACCTAAACCCCTTTCAACTCCCATCATCCCCGCGCCCGCGCAATCCTCCGATTAACACTCGGATGACTGTGCAACACCGTCTCGATCAACGGATGCGGCTCGGCATTCGACAGATTCTGTTTAGCCAGCTTCTCCATCGCGCTGATGAACTCGGCGCGCATATCGGTAGTCGCAATCGCAAAATCATCCGCCGCCGTCTCTCGACGACGCGAATACGTGTTCGCCAATGGCAGCGCAACCAACCCGACAGCCGTACTCACCAGCGCCAACAACGGCAGATTCGCAAAGTCATGCAACGTCCCGTCCAACCCAAATGCACCTGACCACGCTCCCAAAGCCAGATAAATCACCCACATCGACACGAAGATGATCACCACCTGCACCCCGATCCCCCGCCAGATATCCCCGTTCACATGATGCCCCAGCTCATGAGCGATAATCACCTCGATCTCATCCGGATCATGACTCTCAATCAGCGTGTCCGAAATGATTATCCGCCGAGTCTTGCCCCAACCTGCCAGCGCAGCATTCGCCTTCACCGTCTTATCGCCCAACTTCCAAACATACGCGCCCTGCACAAACGTCCCCAACTGCTCTGAGAGCCGCATCAACCGATCCTTCAACTCACCTTCCGGCAACGGCTCGAACTTGAAGAAGATCGGCATCAACACCGTCGGCGCAATCGCCGCCAAGAACACCGAAATCGCCGAGAAAACCAACGACGCCCAGATCCACCAAAAATCAGGATCCGTCATCAACAGCAGATACAACAACGCCACGAACACTGCTAACAACACAGTCTGCAATCCCAAACCCTTCAACCAGTCCAATGCCCAACCGCCTACCGACCGTCGCGTCAACTCGTAGCGTTTTTCAAGAACGTGCCCCGAAATATACCCCAACGGTAAAGTCAGTACTTCCAGCACGATCGAAGCCAAGACGATGTAGACCACAGCACCCAAAACCACGACGCCCGTAATCTCGTCTACGATCACATCTCGAATGGAAGCCGACGCACCCGAAACCAGAATGACGACGGGGACAACGATGTAAACGGCAAGGTTCGCCAACCCGATCCACAGCTTCGCCCGCTCATACCGCTTGGGATCGCGACGAAGTCCGTCATTCCGGCGGAAGCCGGAATCCAGAGGGGTTGGGCAAGGGGCGCTCATTCTCGATCCATATCTGCGCGCAATTTCTCAGCCACTCGTTCCAAGCTCTTAATCAACTTTTCGTCACTCCCACGCGAAGGATGAGGCACTAACGGTGCATCAATACCAATCGATTCAAGGGTATCTCGCGCCTTGACTCCAACCGCCACCACCTGAGCATTCGGATACATCTCAACAACCCATGCCAACCACCGAGCCCCAAACCCAATCTCGCCTTTAGCCGGCGCCCGATTGATTCGCTTGTCATTCCCACCGACCTCAAACGGCCAAAACGGGTAGACATTCCACGTCAACGGACGCGGCAACTCCGAAAAACACGGCGGAACATGCTTCCAAAACCGAGTTGCCGTCCGCTCACGATGATTCGCATCTTGCCCGACCGGCAACTCATACTGCGTTTCCATTCCGAACTCACCCCAAGGATCGTTCGCAGACGTCAGCACCATCGGCGATACGAAAGGTATGCCCGTGATCGCCCCGCCGTCACGCCCAGGCGCTTCACCCACGAAAATCACCGATTGATACGTATCGTCAAAACCACTGAACCAACGCATCAGATTGGCGCATCGAACCGCATTTCGGTAGATATTGACGCTTCGATCATCTGGAGTCTCAGCCCTAGTTAGTGAATCTAAGAACCTCTTGATCTCCCCATCCCGCCTCACTCAACAACCTCAACCGTCCGCTTCTCAAACTGCTTCCAGTCCCACTCCGCACCCCAACCCGGCCCATCTGGCGGACTCAACTTGCCCTTGATCGGCACAACCGGATTGAGCAGCCCAATCTGCTCGCCATCCAGATCGAGATGACCCCCGGGGAAGAACTCGTAATACGACGTGTTCTGAATGCAGCACAACAGATGCGCATGAACCAACCCGTACAGCCCGCCTGGCCCGTTCAACTCCACGTTCGTCCCATGCAACTCGGCCAAATGCGCCAGCTTCATCAAATTCGTCGTACCGTGCCTAGCATTCTGACGTATCAAGTCCGTCGCACCCGAGATCAGATACTGCGCACACAAGTCCGTGTCGTACATAAACGTCTCCGTCGCCATGATCGGAATATCCAGCGCGGACGCCAACCGCACCAGCAGATTATGACTCCGTTCCGGCAACGGCTCCTCGAACCAGCGATAGTCCAAATCTTCCAACGCACGCCCCACTTTCAACGCCTCCTCGAAGGTGTAGATCGCAACCGGATCGTGCATGCAATCGATCTCATCGCCAACCGCCTCTCGTATCGCCGTCAACCACCTGATGTTCTCCTCGACCGGATGGTAGAAGTGGTCCTTCACCGCTACGAAGCCCAGATCCAACGCCCTCTGCGCATCCTCAACCGCCTCCTCGATCGTCGCTCCACGCGTGTTGTAGTAAGCATGAACCTCGTCTCTCACCTTGCCAAGCAACGAATAAACCGGCATTCCCGCGACCTTACCCGCGATGTCCCACAGACAGTTGTCGAATCCCCCGAACCAACTCGGCGACCGATACACCCACCGCGTTCCTTGGTGCAGCTTCTGATACAGATACTCCCGCTTCAACGGGTCCTCACCAACAACCAACGCCTGTAACTGCGACACATCCGCCGGATGCAACCCCGTGTGACCATCCCCCGGAGTAGTGCAGACCCCGACTACCCCCTCATCCGGAGACAACTGCAAAACAAACAGGGACCGCTGTCAAGT
>VXTA01000010.1 GCA_009837685.1 Chloroflexota bacterium
CAGCGGTATGGCGCTGAAGCGCAAGAGATAGAACGCCCTCGTCGTGCGATGCAACCCCCCATCGACGTAAGTCCCGCCGTTTGACGGATACCACTCCATCGCGTTGCTGATGCCCATTTCGTCCATCAGATCCAAGATCGCGCGGTCGTTGGTGAACAGGTGGTGATAGCCGCGTTCGAGCGGATGTCCGCCCACGGGGATGGTGGACGCTTGACCGCCAATGAATGGCGCCGATTCGTATACGACGACATCGTGACCTGCACGAGCGAGGTCATAAGCGGCTGCCAGACCCGCCGCGCCGGCCCCAACTATCCCGACCTTCATGGATTCAACTCCGCGGGATTTTCCGAAACGTGTGATCTGTTGGACGCTGAGTCGCGCCTTCTGCCTCTCACGGACCTCGCTCCCCGTGCAAGGTTGACAAACGACGTTCTATCAAAGAACAGTATGATGGCACCCGCGATTGTGACCGGACCCCAAAGCACAATATGAACCGTCAACGCATACGCGGCTGCAACGTCGCCATCGATGCCAAGTGTGGTCAACGCCGCAGCTCCAAGCAACTCAAATGGTCCGAGACTTCCAGCGCTCGACGGCAATATGCCTGCAAGGTTAGCGGCCGCTCCGAAAGCTACGATCGCGGCGATGAATTCGATTTGACTCCCGAACTCTGGTCGGATGTCGAAACCTAGAGCGATCACGTAATACATTGTGATCTCGGCGATCCAGACGGGGAGCGAAAGTGCAATCACTTTCAGCAAACCTTGCCATGTCCGGATCACTGTCAACCCCTCGATCAGATTCATCGCGAGGTTGATGATCTTGACTCGGATCCTTGGCGGAATCATGAATAGCATCCCGCCCATCAGTCGACGTATGCTCTCTGGCGACATGACGACTACATACGCGACGACGGCGAAAACTGCCACAAATGGCAACAAAGCGCCTATCGTGAGGACGGCAACACCACCTGGCACTTGTTCAGCCACACCGCTCACAGTCGTCTGGAATCCGATCGCTCCGACTACCGCGGCAATTGCTATGAGCAGCAGCAACGCTATCACGTCGGATGCGCGCTCCAAGGCGACGGTTCCGAATCCGGCCATTGTGCTGATGCCTTCACGCAGAGAGAGGTAGTACGCGCGCATCAACTCTCCGATCCTGAGGGGTATCAGGTTGTTCGCCATGTAACCGACGACCACTACTGGAAACAGCGCGCGTCGGGTAGATTCGCCAGTGAACGGCTTAAGCAGGTACCGCCATCGCACGGTTCGGAACCACAGAGCCAGCGTATAGAAGGCCAGAGACGGAATAGCGTAGATGTAGTTTGCTGAAGCGAATACGTCTACGACTTGATCGAAATCATCGATGATCGCGAAGAAGAAGATGCCTAGGAATGCGGCGCTTCCGAGCAAGCCAATCCAGAATGCGCGGCTCTTAATCACTGTGGGTTAGCCATGACTAGTGGGTGAGCCGCGTCGCTATGCGGCCCGCTATCGTAGAGGCGCGGATGGCGTATCGTCCCTGTAGTAGACGTACGAATCGATGTACCCGATATCTGTCGACAGTTTGCGATGGAACCAGAAGTCCGCAATCGGTCGCAACAACTCTCGGTTGGTCAAGCCATTCCACACATCGCCCGGGGTCTTCTCTTTGTAGACCTCAGGGAACCACCAACGATGGATCATGTGTCTGCCTTCGTCGAAACGCTCTGGCAAAGATTCTTTGACCTTGTCGTGGTTGCGGGCATTGATCACCGCGACCGTCCGAGTATCGCCGACAGCCGCATCTTCGCCTTCAAGATCGATGTAACCGACACCCTCATAGTCACGCAGGTACCAGCTCCATGGCCAAGCAAAACCGTCTCGGTTATCTATCGCAACGCTGAACTCACTCTTGTTCCATGCCAAGTCGCGCGCCAAATCGAACTCCTTCGCAGTTTGGTGCAGGTCTGGTGTCGTCTGCGTGTAGACGAGCATCTCCCTAGGCACGTCCCCGTGCTTGTACACGGCGTTGAACGAGGCGCGCAATGTGAACACGAACATAACTACAACGAGTGCGACCGCAATCACACTGAGAACCATCCGGAAACCTTGCGACAATCCGCTCTGGATCAACAGCAATAATCCGACACCACAGAACGCTATCAAGGCCCATAACTCGAAGAATTGACTCAAGTCACGCGAGTTCCTGATGTCGAAGTTGTCGTAGAACTCGAAGAAGATCAACCGATATATCGCGACCAGAGCGAGAGGCACCAATGCAATCACGACCCAACCCTTACGCTGCCACACGTAGTGCCAATCGACATGGTTGGAGAGTATGCCCAATCCGTGACCTGCTACGAAAATGAAGGGGACCGTCAACTGGGCAAGTAGCCATGGCATCTTCTCCCCCGCTACCGACAATGCCAAAAAGGTCGCGAACCCCCAGAACAACAGGAAGCGCATGAACCTCGACGTATTCAGCGTCAGCGGTATGAATATCAACGTGACGAATGCCAACGCCAAGAAAGGCAGAATAAGCAGTTCCGACGGAGGATCGGGCTTTTTGTAGTACTGCGTGTAGAGCAGAGTCGTCGATATCGCGAAGCTGATCACGCTAATCGCGATCAAACCTATGGACCGCCATCCCGTGCGAATAGCGTAGTAGAGCGCGATTCCCATGGCCGACAACATCGGCAGAAACTCATAAACCGAGCCCATGATGAAGTAGTAGTACCAAGGCTGGTCGCCGCGACGAACATCTTGTTGAGCGAGCCAGTACCCGAGAGACTGCCATACCCCAGTGATGACGCCCGGGTAGTGGCTTCCGAAGTTCGTCATGATGACGGCGTAGATCGCCCAGAAAATCGCCAATGCGACCCAGAATCGGCGCCAATTCCACCATGCCCCGATCGCGACACCGACACCGAACACCAACAACGTCAATACAGCCGCGACTGCGATCGCCGTTGAACCGTCAGGCGCGCCAGTGGCTACGTTAGGGGTGCCCTCAACAGCCGCCAGAGTCAACCCAAACAGGTCTTGGAATAACGCGATCCCCGCGACATAGAACGGCGCTGTCAGTCCAACGAGCAACACCAAAATGTGACCTTGCGGACTGATCTCATTCAGCTTCATGTGCCCTAGCAGAATGTCGCGAAGCTCGTAGCGCGTTGCCCATGCAAAGTAGGCGGCGAAGATGACTACGAAGATGTATGCCGTCTCTTTGGTCGCCATCGAAAATCCGAGGACCGCGGCCGCTATGTAGAGCCATCGATGACGTTGCTCTTCGATGTACCGCCACATCGCGACCACGAGCAACGCGATGAAGAAGGCCATCAGAATGTCGTTGCGGGCAAACCTCGAAAAGTAGAAGAGCGCCGGCGAGAAGGTGAGCATGACAGAGGTGAGAATCGCTCCGACATCGCCCAGCTGCTTGCGCAACAGCAGGGGCACTAGTATCAGTGCTGAGCCGAAGAGCACCATACCCAGCCGCAGCGTGAACTCCGAATCCCCAAACAAGAAGAACATGGCAGCGATCAGTTCAAATAAGAACATGCCATGGGTTAGCGGCGAGTGTTCGTATTCGTTACCGATAGCGATTTGGTAACCGAAATAGCCGTGCAGGCTCTCGTCGTGATGCACCGCTTGATCGCCCAAGCGCACCAACCGCATACCCAATCCGATGAGGAAAAGAGCGGCGTAAATGCCGTACTGAACACGAGGTGATATCGAGAGTTCAGTCGCTGTATCGACTACTGTCGCGCTCGTGCGAGTGACTGTGGTCCACGCCCCGTCGACCCATCCCGCGCGCATTCCAGTTGAGCGGACTGAAGATTCGGACGCGTCATCTTCCGGTCGAGTATGTGCCGTGTCCAAGCCTACTCTCCCAAGGCGAAAATGATCACTTGTTCGTTCTCAAACACACGGCGCCCGATGCGGTCGAATTTCGAGACATCTAACTCAGTATATTTTTGACGTTCGTTGGAGCTGACGACCAAATAGTCGGCGCTGTATCGCTCGATCAGCGCTAGTGCTTCCGCATCGTCGGCGCTGCTGTATATACGCTCAACATCGCTATTCCGATCTATCCACCATTCGTCTCCTCCCCGCCATTGGCTCTGATGTCCAGTCCAGCCTAAGATTGCTGGCCTTCCGGTCCATCCTGAGAATCGACCATGTTGCGTATAGCTGTTTCCCGGTGCTGCGATCAGGACATCGTCATTGCTGACGTTCTCGCGAATCCAATCCATCGCTTCTGGGACCGCTGGTCCGCTGTTTTCCAAGAACCTAAGCCCATCAAGAGTGAACTCGGTTCCCGACTCCGATGATTTGCCTGCGGTCGCTGCGAAGGGATAGTACAGAGAC
>VXTA01000005.1 GCA_009837685.1 Chloroflexota bacterium
AGCTCATCGCCGCCCAGCGCCGGCTGACGCTGGAATCGCGGTAGCGCTTGACGATGTCGGAACCCCCGACGTCCTTGAGGTAGTCGAAGAAGGTGGGCATGAACTCGACGATGTGGGAGTCGCCGTCGATGATCGGATGGTCGAGGCTGGCGCGGACTCGTGCGGAGGTTGATTCGGTGGTGGTCATGGTCGGGTCTCCAGCTGAGGTGGGGTCCTCAGGAGGATAGGGATCGGGGCGCGGGCTGACCGAGTGGTTGGAAGTGATTGGTTTTGGTCGGGTTTGGAAGGCAGGTTATGTCGCGTGAAATTGCGGATTTCCCGTGTTTTGCTGGGTTTCGTGATCGGTGGTTGGTGGTTGGTCGAATTTTTTCTCTGGGAGCGGAGCGGGAAAAAGACCTGGCGGGTGGCTCGGCGGAGCGGGTGGCGGGGACTGTCGGACGCGTCGACGGGTGTTCAGATTTGTCCAGATTTGTCTGGATTGGTCCGGATGGGGCTTGGTTTTGGGAGGTTTTGTCTGCGTGAATCCGCGTGAGTATTGGAGGGTGCGGGTTGGTGGCTGGGTGTTGACGGGGCATGGCGGCTCCTCCCCTTCCGTTCCTGATCGATGTTATATGGACATGCGTTCCAACGGAGTGGCGAGGTGTCCAACGCGACTGTAACCGGACTGGGGACAGTCGGGGAGCTACGCGAGCAGACCACTCTTACTGGACGGGCGAAGTAGGCCATCCGCGTTCAGAACCGGTACATCTCGCCAACCGGCGATTTTACCGGATGGCAGCGACAACGACATTGACCCATCACTGCTCGCCTGTCATCTTGCTGTTACCCGAGGTGAGACAACTGCAAGATGGTCCCTCATGTCACCGCCTGACTCTGCACAGCCACCAGATGGATATCTCCAGGACTACATCTCCCGACAGTTTGTGCGAGCTACCCCCGAAGAGAAGGACGCCGTACAACCAATGTCCCGGCGACTCCACTTGGAGTACGGCTATCCTCGCGACCTCCTTCGCACCCGCCCTCAACACCGGATTCGTCGATCACCATCCGACCAGCGCACAGGATACCCAGTCGATATCGCAATCTTCGACAACGCCCTCCACTCAGCTACAAACTTGTCCATCGTCGTCGAATGCAAGTCTAAACTCCGCAAAGATGGCGTTACTCAGCTTCAACACTACTTGACCCTATCCACAGCCGATATCGGCATATGGTACAACGGACAAGACCACGCTTATCTCCAGAAACTGATCGACACAGACGGTACGCTATCTTTTGTCGAAATCCCTAGCATTCCGCGCTTCGGGGAGAACGTTCACGATATAGACACCCACAAACGCCGGGACCTCAGGCGCCCCAACAACCTCCGCGCCACTTTCCAAGACCTTCGCCATCACCTCGCCGCCAACAATGTCGGAATCACGAGAGATGAGGCCTTGGCACAACAGATCATCAATCTTCTCTTCTGCAAGATATACGACGAGATCAATACGCCTCCTAACTCTCTTGTCACATTCAGGGCCGGCGCGATGGAACCTCCCGAAACGGTTCGCTCGCGCATCTCAACGCTCTTCGAGTCCGTCAAGTCTGAGTTCAGCGAAGTATTCGATCCAGCCGACTCCATTACCCTCACCCCGTCGAGCGTCGTTTATGTCGTAGGCGAGCTTCAACACTACTGCGTGCTGGAAGCTGAGCGAGATGCGATCGGCGACGCCTTCGAGGTCTTCATCGGACCAGCACTGCGCGGTGCAGAAGGCCAGTTCTTCACACCCCGCAACGTCGTCGAACTCATCATCAAAATGATTGACCCTAAGCCCGGTCACATGATCATTGATCCTGCGTGCGGCTCAGGTGGCTTCCTCATATCGACACTCAGCCATGTATGGCAGCACATCAATGTCGAAGCGCAAATGAAGTCATGGAGCCGCGAGTATTCAGAGGCTAGAAGGCGCGAAATCGCCACGCGATACTTCAGAGGAATAGATAAAGACGCATTCCTCGCTAAGGTTACGAAGGCATACATGGCTCTGATCGGCGATGGGCGAAGCGGCATCTTCTGCGAGAACTCGTTGGCAGATCCTTCGACTTGGTCCACGCCTGCTCAAGCTGGAATCGAACTCGGTACCTTTGACATCGTCGTGACCAATCCACCCTTTGGCCGAAAAATGAAGATAGAAGACGCCGACATCCTCACACAGTACTCACTGGGCCACAAGTGGTCCTTGCCGCGCGACTCTACCCCACCAGAACAGACCACCACTCCCGAAACCTCACGCCCCCCACAGGCGCTTTTCCTTGAGCGGTGCCTTCAGTTCCTAAAGCCGGGAGGCAAACTCGGCATCGTGCTGCCCGAATCCCTTTTCGGTATGCCAACTCATCGCTACGTTGTCGAGTACCTAATGACCAACGCGCGTGTTCGAGGTGTTATCGCACTACCCGAACCCCTCTTCAAGCCATCAGGGAAGGGAGGACCACCTACCAAGGTCTGCAGCCTCCTTGCTGAGAAAGCCCAGCCCCTGCCTGAACACACAATATTCATGGCAGATGCAGAGTGGTGCGGCCATGACTCGCGCGGCAATCCCACTGTCCGCGTCACTCCTGATGGAGATGAGGAACTATTGGACGATCTCCCGCTGATACATGATCGCTTCATCGAACTGTTCGGCTCCGCGGACGACTTCTGGGAAGAGCCGACGCCTTCCCTATGACTTCGCGCAACGACCGCCTCGGAACGGTTACCACATCCTCGCAGTTATCTCGGGGCATTCTAATACCCAAGTTCTACAACGCATCGCTCGACTCACATCTTCACCGTTTGCGCGAGTCCCACGACTTAGTATCCCTGCGTAGCCTCTTGACGCAGGATCACATCCACCTGTCCACCGGACACGAAGTCGGCAGAATGGCATACGGCACTGGACCAGTGCCCTTCGTTCGCACATCCGACATAGCCAACTGGGAGATCAAAGTTGATCCAAAACAAGCAGTCTCCACGGACGTCTATGCTCGGTACAGCAGCAGACAAGATGTTGCTGCCAACGATCTATTGCTTGTTCGAGACGGGACATATCTCATCGGGACCCTCGGCCTCGTCACCGATGACGATCTCCCAATGCTCTATCAGTCTCACATCGTTCGCCTCAGAGCTCTTCCGCGCTCTCCACTGAGTCCCCATTTGCTTCTTGTGCTCATGCAATCTCCCATCTACCAGGGACAGCTGCGGGCTAGGCAATTCACAGCGGACATCATCGATTCCCTCGGCGACCGATATCTGGATGCAGTGTTGCCGGTGCCCCAGTCCGTGGCTGAACGAGAACGGCTAGAGGACGGTGTTCGGGCCATCGTGGAAGAGCGCTCACGGCTGCGGACGAAGCTGAAGTCGATTGCCGCGTTTCCTTCGGGCCGTCACCCTTCGGAAGACCAGAACGTCAATGACGCCTACAGATTGAGACGGCTCGGCTTTCAAGTCGAGGGGTCCATGCTGACAAATCGAGACCTCATCCCCAAACGGTACAACCCTGCTCTGGACAGCACGATATCATCCCTATCCAAGGACTACGAGTTTGTCAGTCTGGGAAATCTTGTGAACTCTGGTGCTATTGAGTGGTCGACAGGATTCGAAGTTGGGAAAATGGCTTATGGGACTGGCCCTATTCCCTTCATTCGGAGTTCAGACCTTACTAACTGGGAGCTGAAGCGTGATCCCAAGCACTCTGTATCCGAGGACATCTGGAGTTCCACGAACGCCAAGGCGGACGTGGAGGCCTATGACGTGCTTCTCGTGCGCGATGGCACTTATCTCGTCGGTGAGAGTGCAATGGTCATGCCGGGAGACGTACCCCTCTTGTTTGCTGGAGGGCTATATCGTTTCCGAGTGATTGATGAGAGTCAGTGCAGTCCTTTTCTGCTATTGGCAATGTTCCAGACCGACATTGTGAGACAGCAGATACGTTCGAGACAGTTCACAAGAGACATCATTGACACGGTCGGAAAGCGTATCTTCGACGTGCTACTACCGTTCCCGCGTGACAAAGCGATCGCCAAGGAGATCGCCCGTGAAACCCGGGTGGCTATCGAACGGCGCGATGCGTTGCGCGGGATGGTGAATGACCTCGCCGGTTCCGTTCACCCTCCCTAGCCTTCGGGCCCGGCGAACGGAGTCTGGATTCGCAATCGGAGTCGGGAATGAAGAACATGGAGCGGGACCCCCTCATCCCCCGCATCAAGTGCGGGGCAGGCTTTCGGCAGCTCCCTCCCCGCCTGGGCAGGGACAGGCTCTGCGAGGG
>VXTA01000289.1:0-1009 GCA_009837685.1 Chloroflexota bacterium
TTTAGAAGCATAATCGTCGTCCAAGTGAAGCGGTTGAGTATCTCGACTTAGTTCCGCGAATTCACGAACAATCTCGTCCGTGATCAGACGGCTGACCGAAGCGGTCGAACCTACGACAAAGTTGCTTGGAATGTTTGACATCTGCCTACCGTCCCCGTCGATCAGCTAGAGTTCGGCTTTTCTTTGGTGTCGGACTGATTTCTTTGGGCAATGTAGGAACCTACCATCACAAGAATCGCTCCCGCCCACAGTTCGGGCCCGATGTTCTCGCCGAGTATCAACCAAGATAACACCGCCGTCATGATCGGAGATGATAAGGAAATCAACGTCACTCTGCTTGGCAGGTAGTTGCTCAACAACCACGTCTGACCAAGGAAGGCGAAACCAGCGATTATTACGCCTTGATAAAAGAGCGACACGCCAAGCAAAAGTGTCATGCGAACCGGTTCAGCCTCGAAAATCAACGATCCGACGAGGAAGGTCACACAGCCGAATATCCCTTGGGCAACGAGCATCTTAACGGTCGATATGCCTTGTCCGAGTATCGAAAGGTAAACCTGCCGCAATCCGAGCAGCAACGCGGAGCACATGATTAAGAGGTCGCCAAGCCATACGTTCGGTGCGCCGAGCGCATCGACATCGCCCACGATGCTCCTCACGAACAGAGCAACTACGCCGGAGTAAGCGATGATCGCGCCAACCACTCGTCGGGGTGAAAGTCTATCGCTGGGTATCAGGAAGTGGGCGAACACGCCGGCCCACAACGGAAACGTCGTTATGACAACACCAGCGTGTCCAGCAGTGGTGTTGTACTGACCGAGATTCATGAACGCGGTCTGAACCGAAAACAACAACCCGAGCAATATCAGGGGCCACAGTTCGGCGCGCGTGATCTTCAGACTTTGGCGCGTGATCAGCGCCCAAATAAGAACGACGACCATTCCGAGCACGAATCTCATGAACCCGAGCCGCAACGGCGGTGAATCCTCTAGGCCGATTTTTACCGCGA
>VXTA01000289.1:1019-4286 GCA_009837685.1 Chloroflexota bacterium
AACTGCCAGCACCGAAGGTCAGTGGTCGGCGACGGTCGGCCCGATTGGGGGCCTCGCTTGAAGAACCCACAATAGAAACGGAGTCTCGATCTGCGTTATCGAGATTCTTAGATTCGTCCGAAGAGGTCAGTCTTCAAGCCGTTTCAAGTACTGACCGACCCAATCGAAATCAACCAGATCTACGTAGGCATCCATCAACGCTTTGGTGACCGGGCCAGGCACATTGCCATCACCCACCGCAGAGCCTTGAACCTTGCGCACCGGACAGATGCAGAGTGAGGTCGAAGTGAGGAATACCTCGTCCGAAGTTGTCGCATCGAACATATCGAGATCAGTCTCCACTACCTCCAAGTCAATCACGTCGGCGAGCTCGATCGCGGTCTCGCGCGATATCCCGCCGAGAACAAACTGCGCTTTCGGCGTGTATGCGACACCGTCCTTGACAACGAAAACATTGGAACCGATCCCTTCAGTAAGGAATCCGCGGTTGTCGAGAAGTATCGCCCACGCCTCAGGATCGTACTCCTTGGCCTCCATGTCCGCCATGATCAGGTTAAGGTAATTGTGCGATTTGGCTCGCGGACTCAGCGCCTCAGGGCTTACGCGACGCGTTGCCGGCACCCAAACATCAATGCCGTCTCGGTAAAGCCGCGCCCGCGGTCCGAGCGGCAACGGAGTGCACTCGATGATCACCGTTGGTCCCCCGTCTGTCGACCACATATCGCCACCGACAAGGTCGACTCCGCGCGAGACGCGTTGCCCGACCCAGTAATCATCGTCATCACCGAGAAGCTTCAGGTTCTGTTCGACTACCTGGATCGTGGCATCCCGCATCTCATCCTTGGTGATGCCCGGATCGATTCTCACGTAATCAAGCGAGTTATAGAAGCGCTCCAAGTGTTCGTCGAGTTTGAAGATCCGGTGGCCGAAGGTGCGTGTCATGTCAAACACGGCGTCGCCGTACTTGAAGCCGCGATCCCTGAACGGGACGACAGCTTGACTTTCAGGCACGATCTCGCCGTTGAAGTACGCCACACGTTCGTTTTGACGGGTAGACGACATGTCGTTGAGCCTTTCGATTGATTCGATGGTCTAGAGTTATGTTATAGACCGCGCGACGAATCGGGACAGTCGGGCGCGTTGTGTTCATTAGAATCTCAACGTTCGTATGGAACTTCAACCAACCCCTACTAATTCCGACTCCAACCGACTCCGGACTACTGAATCTGCGGTTGACGCTGTCGACCGCGAACCTACACCCCCGCGTACATCTTGGGCAAGCATCGAATCGGTGCCCGAGTGGCGTCCAAGCATCAATATCAATATCGGACGTTATTGGGGCGGACGCGGAAAACCACCAGTTCAATCAGTCGATTCCGAAAATCATCCCGATGCGCCAGTTTACGCAGATCCGAGACGACGACGCCTTGACCTGATCGACGTTGCCCTCGGCGCCATCTTGGTCCTCGCGCTCGTTCTGCGCATGTTCGGAACAGATTGGGATCAGGGCGGGCTGTACCATCCCGACGAGCGCGACTTTTTGGGGCGCGCCGAGCGCCTCGATTTTTCACAACTGACCGAACCGGGTTTGTTGACGCCCGAATCTCGACTTAATCCGCAATGGTTCAACTACGGCAGTCTGCCACTTTATGCGCTCGCTGCTTGGAAGTCCATAGCTGCGCCATTCACTGACAAGGACTGGAACCTATTCGACCTCCGATTTCCTGGACGCAACTTCGCTGCTATCGCCGACACGATCACTGTATTCTTCGTCTTCCTGTTGACCTCGCGCCTAGTCGGAGACCGTCGAGCCGGGCTGTTAGCCGCATTGCTGACCGCATTGGCGGTCATACATATCCAGAACGCGCACTACACCGCCGTCGATGCCCCGATGACGATGTTCATCGTTGCAACAGTCTACTTCTCAACGCGGTTAGTCCAAGAACGTAACCAGTCGGACGCCCTGCTGTCTGGTGTGATGCTCGGATTGGCAATCGCGACCAAGGCAACAGCGGCTCCGGTCGGCCTCGCAGTGGCCATCGCGCACCTGCTCGTGATGATCGGACCCAGCATCACATCACGCGGGGCGGTCAGCGTAACACCAGACGATATCAAACTGGCGCTCCGATATGCCGTCTTGGCCGGTTCAGCAGCAGTCATCGCTTTGTTGGTGACGCAGCCTTACATGATCATCGACTGGGAGAAATACTTCTCGGACATCTACCGCCAATCAGAGATGGTCAGACGTGTAGTCGATTTTCCGTTCACCCGCCAATACATCGATACATCTGCGTTCCTCTATCAGATGCGCCAACTCTCGACGTGGGGATTGGGCATATCCCTCGGCATCGCGGTATGGCTCGGTTTGATTTGGGCGTTGGTCCGCACACTCGTCACGCGCAATCTCGCGTTCGTCGTCGTGTTGTCGTTTGTGCTCCCGTATCTCTTGATAAACGGTCAATTCGAGGTCAAGTTCCTACGCTACATGCTCCCGGCCACGCCATTCTTGATCGCTTTCACAGCCGCCGCGATCTGGTGGGCCAACTCAGACTTGTTGCCGAGACTCCACAAACCGATCCGGTTTGGCACTTATGCCCTCGGTATCGTGGCATTCTTACTGCTCGCGCACTACACCTTCGCATACCTCAACGTCTTCAGCGGAGCGCATCCTGCACAAGACGTTTCAAGGTGGTTGCGCGAAAACTCCGGACCAGGAACCGTCGTGATCCAGGAACACTGGGAGGAGGGTATACCCAACATCATCGGATTCAGAATGCACGAAAAACTGCCTATGTACGAACCTGACAATCGTGCCAAATTCTCGACAGTCGCTCGATTATTGGAGAACGCAGACTTTCTCGTGCTCTACAGCAATCGGCTCGCAGCGACGATCCCAAGGTTGCCGGAACGGTATCCGATATCGACGAGTTTCTACGAAAAGCTGTTTAGCGGAGAGTTGGGCTACAAGGCCGTCTACTCATCGGTGCGCGTCCCCGAACTTTTAGGCGTCGTCTATTGGGACGATCCGTACGCTAGAGTTCCTTTCGGAGTCCCAGAGGGCTATACCAAACCGCGCGGCTCGCTCTACAACTGGGACTGGTTCGGATGGGCGGACGAGAGTTTCACCGTCTACGAGCATCCACACGCCATCGTCTTCCAGAACACCGAAAAACTTGGGCAGACCGAGTATTTTAGCCGGATTTACGACGGTCAATCGCCTGATGACCTCAACCGCGTTCTAGCTGGTGGAGTAGGGCTGTTATACGA
>VXTA01000044.1 GCA_009837685.1 Chloroflexota bacterium
CTTGCCGTTCTTGAGTATGGGGATCTCTTGGGAGACGGAATTCGCTCAAACTTTCATTCCATCGGGTTTGAGTTTTGCACGTCCTAGCGGAAGGTTGTATCACTCGTCTGGAGTGAAGGTCGGTAGTTGAGGGATGGGTTCGTTTGCGAAGAATGGAGCGACCGAATTAAGCAATGCGTCCGTTGAAGCACCTTGAGTTCCACCCCAAATCTCTTGAGGCCCACCGATCCGGTACCAATCTCCGCTCTGATGCGGAGCTCTCGGACAGAAGAATCGGATCGTTTCGATACCGCGCAAAACGTAGAAGTCCAATCTGTAGATGGTGTCGCAAGTCGAAGTGTTCCCAATCGGAATGGTGAGATCAAGCGCGTTGACTATCGTCTGGATCAATCCACCGTCCTTTATATCTTGGATCGCTGCCTCTTCACCGCCGGCAGGACCGCGGTACAAGACGGCGCGACGCGCTTCATGCAACCGCAGCTCGAGAACTGGGTTTATCGTCGGTTGCACTCGATTCTCGACATCGGTGCAGTTCGCGATTATGTCTTCTTTGAGGTGCTCTTTAGGGTCGCCTTGTTCTCTACTCGCAACGTGGAATGTGTAGACTTTCTCTTCATTGCCGAGCGTCAATATCCACCCTTCGATCGGTCGCGCAGGGTTGTCGCCTTTGATAGCTCCACATCCAAGCGTCAAATCTGGCCAAGTGTGCTCTACTTGGCTGAGGATAGCTATATCGCCCTGATTAATACCTTGGTCGATCAAGTTGCCGCGGGCTTTGATCTCAAGGATGGTTGGGACCATCGGAGCAGGTGTTGGCGTGAGCGTAGGCGTCGCCGTCGGTAACGGGGTCGGTGTAATCGTCGGCGTTGCGGTAGGCTCGGGAAGCGGGGTGTCGGTTGGTACAGCGGTAGGCTCTTCGGTCGGCGTGACTTGAGTCGCCGTGGGTTCAGCGGTAGGTGTTGGGGTCGGTTCAGGAGTGGGTGCCAACTCGGCAACTGGTGTCTCAATAGCGGTCGCTGTTGGCGGAATGGCGGTCGGTGTCGACTCGTCAGCTGGAGGTTCGACTGTCGGAGTCGGAGTGTCTGTAGCAAGGGATTCTGTAGGTTCCGAGGTGGCAGTATCCGCAACCATCGCCTCTGCCGCTTCAGTCGGCTCCGAAGTCGGTGTATCGGATGGCATGATGGTCGCAGTCGGTTCGGGTGCTCGAGTGGGCCTTGGAGTCGGTTGCACACCGACTTCAGGCTCGCGGCTGTTCGACCATATGGCGGCTACCGCGATGGCGGCGACGATTAGTGCGAGGACGATACCGACGATCAAAGTCTGCCTGATCCGCGGCCCGTAACCTGAGACGCGGAGGCCGGAATTGTTTTGATCGTCAGGTTGGTTCATTTTCTGATTTGGCCCGTTAGATTGAATGCGCGCGCCACTAACTTTCTACGCTACAAGAATGAGGCTGGATGTTGCGATGAGGCGATACGCGACCGCGCGGGTGATTTTCAGAAAATTCCTGCAATACGGTTGCAATTCCTGACTTCATTGGTAATAATTATTGATTGGTGATTTCGAGCGGGGAATCTAACCAGGCAAAAGAAGCGAAAAACCAAGAGAGGTAACAACAATGATAAGCCGTCGATCGTCCCGCTCCGTCGCCTTTTTGAGCGACGCGTCGATGACGAACAAAAGGACGGTACGCGCGTTCGTTCTTAGCTCCGCTCTATTGACATTGAGCGTCGCCATGATCGCGTGCATTACGGAGCCCGCACCAACTCCAGTCGTGGTCGAAGTAGAGAGAGTCGTTGAGGTGGAGAAACCTGTCATTGTCGAAAAGCAGGTCGTCGTCGAAGTTGAGAAACCCTTGGCATCTCCGAAGACTTTAACCGTGTACTCCGGACGTAGCCAGTCATTGGTAGACCCCATCCTGGAAGAGTTTGAACTACTTACCGGCATCCCGATCGAGGTCCGCTACGCAAGCACGGGCGAGATGGCCGCCACACTATTGGAGGAAGGGGACAAGTCCCCCGCCGACGTGTTCTTCGCCCAAGACCCGGGCGGACTTGGCGCGGTTAAGCCGCTATTTATGACGCTGCCAGAAGACATCTACGACCGATCTGCGGCCTGGGCGAGCGATCCTGATCACAAGTGGGTCGGAATCTCCGGCCGTGCCAGGGTCATCGTCTACAGCACTGAGAACATCTCCGAAGACGAACTACCGGAATCTATCTGGGACTTCACCGATCCCAAGTGGAAGGGCCGCATCGGCCTCCCGCCCACCAACTCATCTTTCCATGTGATGGTTACGGCGATGAGATTGGATTGGGGCGAAGAGAAAACCAAGCAGTGGCTCGAAGGAATCATGGCGAACGATCCGATCTTCTACGCCAAGAACACACCCACTGTCGCGGCCGCAGGTGCCGGTGAAATCGATGTCGGATTCGTCAACCACTACTACTTGCACCGCTTCTTGGCGGAAGAAGGCGAAGGATTTGCCGCCCGCAACTTCTACACTCCTTCGAACGATGCCGGATCACTCGTAATGGCCGCCGGTGCCGGTATCCTCGCGTCGACCGATGCGCATGAAGAGGCGGAACGGCTCTTGAAGTTCCTGCTCGGGGTAACCGCCCAACAATACTTCGCGACGAAGACTCACGAATACCCGTTCAATCCTGCCGTGCAACAGTCGGAGCATCTACCTGAGCTAGGCGATATCGGCGAACGCTTCAATATCGATCTCGGCCTGCTGGACGACTTGGCTGGCACGCAGCAACTACTACAGGAGGTTGGTGCACTTCCGTGACCCGCTCTACAGCGGAAGTAGCAATACGACCTGCGCTGAGACCCCGGCGCGCCGTTCGACGCGGCGCGCGTGGGGCCCCGGTCTGGGTAGTCATCGCAGCTGGCTCGGTAGTCGTCGCTGCGATGCTGCCCGTTGTTTACCTCTTCATACGCGGCATCGACGGAGGAGAGACCACTTGGGATTTCTTGACCCGCCCGCAATCGCTGAAGGTCATTTGGAGAACCGTAACCGTCATCTTCACGGTCACTTTGTTTTCGCTCATTGTAGCCGTGCCGGCGGCGTGGTTGACGATGCGAACGAACATGCCGTTTCGCAGAGTCTTGGCTGTCGCACTGGCTCTGCCTTTAGTCGTGCCAAGTTTCGTCATGGCCACAACACTGATCGAGGCGTTGGGACCCAAGGGTTCGTTGCAAGAGTTGCTCGAACCGTTCGGAGTGGAGAGAATGCCGTCGATCTACGGTCTGACCGGTGCTACCTTGGTCTTGGTCCTGATGACTTATCCGTACATATACCTGACAGTTCGCGCGACGATCGCAGGGTTGAACCCGGAACTAGTCGAAGCGTCGCGCAGCATGGGTTACACCGTTCTTGGCGCCTTCCGACGGGTGACTTTGCCGCTGTTGATGCCAGCTATCGGATCTGGCAGCATACTGGCCGCGCTCTACACACTGAGCGACTTCGGCGGTGTCGCGCTGATGAGACACAATACACTCACCGTCTCGATAATGACCAATTACCAGACATCGATCGATCGTACGGCGGGTGCCGCAATGTCGATGATGCTGGTGGTGTTTGCGGTCGCTTTGCTGTTCATCGAGTCGACGATACGAGGGCGTAGGCGCTACGATGACGCTTCTGGAAACGTAGGTCGTACCCAACGCGAGATTCGTCTGGGTTGGTGGACGTTGCCGGCTTTGGTATTCGTGTTGTTGCCGATCATCGCTGGCGTCGTGGTTCCGGTTGCGGTATTAGCGGAATGGCTGCTGCGAGGTTTCGCCAAGGGCCTTGAAGGCGCGCCAATTGTCACGCCGCTTTGGAACTCGCTGCAAGCATCGGGATTAGCAGCGATCGCAACGGTATTGATGGCGTTGCCGGTTGCATTCGTCACGGTGCGATACCGGAACTGGTTTAGCGATCTGTTCGGCAAGGCGGCCTACATCGGTTTCGGACTTCCTGGGGTCGTGGTAGCTCTCTCTTTGGTCTTCTTCGCCGTCAACTTCGCTTTAGTCGCATACCAAACGTTGCTCCTTCTAGTGTTCGCATACGCGGTTTTGTTCCTCCCGGTCGCCTTGGGTTCGTTGAGATCGGGATTGATGCAGATCAACCCGGGCCTTGAAGAGGCAGCACAATCGCTGGGCAAAACACAGTTGCAATCTTTCGTTCGGGTGACCTTGCCGATAATGATGCCTAGCATTTTTGCCAGTGCTGCGATGGTGTTTCTACTGACGATGAAGGAGTTGCCCGCAACTCTGA
>VXTA01000333.1:0-187 GCA_009837685.1 Chloroflexota bacterium
CATCGCGCTGTCCAGAACTCATATACGCATATACTTTATCCCGGTATTCATCAACCACATAGAACCTGTCATTGGCGTAAGTGACCCCTGTAGGATCATCATTGTCGGGAAACAGGTTGAAGTCGGAAGCAGCATCGCGCTGTCCAGAACTCATATACGCATATACTTTATCCCGGTATTCATCAAC
>VXTA01000333.1:197-4259 GCA_009837685.1 Chloroflexota bacterium
CATCGCGCTGTCCAGAACTCATATACGCATATACTTTATCCCGGTATTCATCAACTACATAGAACCTGTTATTGGCGTAAGTGATTCCAGTGGGATCATCAAAAGCACTCAGTCCGATGATTGTTGTTGGTAGCGGGTACCCTCCAACCTCCGATGCCCTAACATAGGCTGTTCTCACATAGTTTGAACAGCCTGCGTCATTGCAGGCCCGTACCCAGTATCCTATTCTGCGAAAATTACGATGACTACTAAGGTGAGCAGTGGTTGTGTCACTTACAGTAGCTATTCGCCTGCAGCCTCCTGGGCAACTAACATTGAAGAAAATAGCACTGTCATAATATACCCGATAAGAAGTTGCGCCAGGAGTAGGATTCCAGGAGATTCTATATTCATGAATAGAAGGATCCCACCAATACCGTGCATTGTCAGGTGGGGGCGGTATAACACTACTGTCGCCACCGCCTTGCCCGCTACCACCTTGTCCGCCACCTGTGGAATACGTTGTGTCAAACACGCCCACAAACGCCAGAAAGTCCGCCAAATTTACGATTCCATTGCCATCAAAATCACCGGGACCAGTCGCAGGTGCAGTAAAGGTGATGATCGCATTGGATACATCTAACACGTCAACATCGCTCCCACTGGTTATTGAAAGGCTTTTGACAATCAGTGTTGTACCGTCCTCAAGTGGTCTCACCACCTGCAAATCAAGCTGCCCCAAATAACCCGTTGAGGGCAAATAAGCACCCGTGACAAATAACGCGGACAACTTTGTAGAGACGGTGCTTATCAGTGTTCCTCCTGTCCAATCCGTGCCCGATACATTCCCAATATAGCTGGAAAATGTCTTGCCCGGCAGATCGAGTTCCACTGTATAACCATTGGTAGATTGACCCGCACCTGCTGGCACAAAAAGCTGAAACTGGATCGTGTCTCCCGCCTTTTGTTCGGGAAGGGTTTGCACATTGTTGTTTTGCACAGGGCTTTCGATCTGCGTATCCACCTGGAGTACTAACCCTGACAATGCGCCTAAAAAGTGTTGGGCAAATGAGGGGATCAAAAGCAGTGATACGAATAGGAAACAGAGTGATAGGCGTTTGAGAATGGACATGGGAAAATCACCTTTTACAAGGTGCGAGATTTAGCATTGTATTCCATCTCCGGAATTTCATTGATCCTCACGTATCCTCACGCGCCTGGGCTTCAACTCGATATGCTTGTATTCATCAATCACACCGATGGGTTCTATCAGGAGGCAGTTGATCGGGATCAGGTGCTCGGATGCTATCGCTAATTTAGCAGCGGTAGGTGAGGGTAGCGTGTAAGCGTCAGCCCGGCTGACATCGACGATGTAGCCCAGATCGGACAGAGACTGGATCGTGATCGCGCTCAATGGTTGGCGCATCGCAGCGCTGGGAGAAGCGAATCCCTCCATGAGTTCATGGGGACCGAACACGGACTGCCGCCAATGACCGTCTCGTGTACCCACTCCGCCTTTCTCATTCTCCACCGGCACCTTTCCATCCGCGTAGTTCGTTCCGCCTGCGTCATTGAACGCCTCAATAGCACTTGAACCCGCGAAATGCGTATCGGCACCATCCACTTCTATGGGGATGATAAAAAATTGGTATTTGATTGATGGATTTTTTAGCAAGCCGAGGGGTTTCCACGCAGTACCGATTCCCAAACAATGACCCATCTCATGCAGATAGAGATCTTGCAGAGCTTCAAGCGTAAAATCGCCCAGGTCAGAAGTGTCGAATGTCATTCGCGCTACGATTGGCAATTTTGATTGCTCGCGCATTTCTCGGGGACCAGCACTCCCCAGGGTTTCACCTGGACCATCAATATTGGCGAGGCGTGCGTAGATCTGCAGGTCATCTACAAGACCGAAGACCTTAATGCCGTCTATCGTACCTCCTTCATCTGCACTGACAAAAACATCGGGGATGTCGCTCGTGATAATGCTCTCCCAACGCGTAACCGCGGCATTGAAAGCTGCCTGGTGAGCTGCAGATGGCTCGCTGCCGACCCAAATGACTTCAATATTGAAGGCGTTGGGATCGGGCGGATCGGAAAACCGCCACTCCTGGGGTGAATCGTAGTTTTGTTCGCTACCACATTTGGCGCGTAAAGTACCTGTGGTTGTTGAAGAGAAGGTCATTTCGATTGTACAGGTACCACCCAAATGCCCTCCATCATAGTTTTGCGTAAATATGCCGGTATTCGAGCCAGTATTTGAAAATGTATAACTTCCCGGATATGCATTGTTTTCCTCAAAGCGGCCAGCAGACAAGAATTCGATATAATAGGATTCTACGGATAGGATTTTGTCCGTAACAAATGTATTGAATGCATTTTGATCTACCGGGGCAAAGCCGGGTGCGGGACGACTGGTTGTGCCATTACCCGATGGCGACCAGCCACTCGTGTCTTCGTCATTGGTCGCTCGCACCTGTACCTCGTAACTGGTCTCAGACATCAAACTCGTGATTGTCGCCGTCGTGCTCGTGCCTGTATGGGGCCAGTCGGTAAAATTGCCTCCTGTCGCCCTGTACTGTATATCGTAGTCGCTGATGGCAGGGCCTGTATTTCCCGGTGCTGTCCAGCGCACGCTCAGGGTATTAGATGAGGCTGTAACTGTGGGTGCAGCAGGTCTGCCCGGGGGTTCATTCGCATCAGTGAGGGTGATGGTCACGGCGATGGTCGCACTGCCGCCTTTGCCGTCCTGCGCCCGTACGGTTACCGAATAGCTGTTCTTCGTTTCGTAGTCATACGTCTCACCTGATTGGGTACTGAGTTGCCCACTGCCTGAGACTATGGTAAATGCAGAAGCATCCCTGCCCTGGAGGCTGTAGGTGATCTGGTCGTTGTCACCATCTGTCGCACTGACCGGGTTCCCGATGTTCTGACCTGCGCCTGTGTTTTCTGCGATGCTGCGCGTCGTGCTTGTTCCCTCGCTGAACACTGGGGACTGATTGGCTATGGTTGTCCCGGTAACCGATGGCGACCAGTTGCTCACACCTTGAGCATTGCGCGCTCGCACCTGTATCTCGTAACGGGTATTTGCGGTCAAGCTTGTGATTGTCGTCGTTGTGCCGGTTCCAGTATGGGGCCAGTCGGTGAAGCTGCCGCCTGCTGCTTTGTACTGCACGTCGTAGTCGCTGATGGCGGGACCGGGATTCGTCGGTGCTGTCCAGCGCAAGCTCAGGCTGTTCAAGGTCGAGGCCGTGACTACTGGTGCATCGGGTCTATCTGGCGGTTCATTCTCATCTGTGAGGGTGATGGTCACAGTAATGTTTGCACTGCCACCTTCACCGTCCTGTACTCGCACGGTTACTGAATAGCTGCTCTTTGTCTCATAGTCATACGTCACACCCGATCGGGTTCTGAGTTGCCCACTGCCTGAGACTATGGTAAATGCAGAAGCATCCCTGCCCTGGAGGCTATAGGTGAGTCGGTCGCCATCGCTATCTGTCGCGCTGACCGGGTTCCCGATGTTCTGCCCTGCGCCTGTGTTTTCGGCTATGCTGCGCGTCGTGCTTGTTCCCTCGCTGAACACTGGAGGCTGATTGGGTGCGGGTGGAGGAGGGGCACTTCTCACAGTCACGATGACAGCACTGGAGCAGTTGTTACCCGTGTCGGATTCGCCAGTGACTGCATCGACACAGGCGCCGTAGTAATATCTGCCAGCACTTGACGGGGCTGACAAGAAATCCGACTCATCACTGGTTTCAGAAGGATCAAGGGAGCTAACATAGTCCGTATCTATTTCTGTATCACTCTGGTCAATCGTCTGGTCGGTTGATAGATAATAGCGCAATGTCGTAGAGGAAGATCGACCGCCACCCTGATTGCGAACAGTGGCACTCAATGTGAAGGATGCACCTGGTCCCGGACTACTATTGCTGACCGAAGGCGATTCGACGATTAAGTCAGAGCCACGAACAGTGACGGTGACAGCACTGGAGCAGTTGTTACCCGTATCGCTCTCTCCGGTGACGCTTTCGACACAGGCGCCGTAGTAATATGTGCCCTCACTCGATGGTGCATTCAAACGAA
>VXTA01000198.1:0-2914 GCA_009837685.1 Chloroflexota bacterium
ACCTGAATCGGTGATTGTTCCGTTGCGCGTCGAGGGAGCGATGAAGGCTTGTCTGCCATATGCGCTAGCGATAGCCCAAAAGAACCGCATTCCTATCCACATTGTCGAGAGCAATATCGAGTATCGGCGCAATCGGCGCGAGTTTGACCGAGCGCGTGAGTACCTGTCGAAAGTGTTGGAAGAGAGCCCTGTCGAGCATTCGTTCCGCGCATCACGACTAGGCATTACGAACTCGTTGTCGGTGGCGCACAAGTCATCGCCATATTCTTGGATTGTTATGGGATCGCGGATGCGGTACGGGTTTACGCGGAATTTTTGGCCTTCTGTTGCTGACAATATACGCCGCGAGGTGTCATGTCCGGTCTTGGCAGTGCCGCATGCTGAGGTGATACCGGAGCGTGAGGAGGAGCTCAAGCGTTGGATCGACGATTGGCTTGCACATCAGGACGCTTCGTCGCTTCTCGCCGCAGAGGTCGCCACTCAAGCAAACAGGCGGGGATGGGCGCAACAGATAACGTCGTTGTACGCCTCTGACGATGAGGATCGACCGGACTCGATGAGACCGCCACGGTAGCAGACCTGAAAATGTTACTGATTTCTTAATCTGCGGTTGGGGATTGGTCAGAGGATCTGGAACGCATCAGGTAAGAGGTCAATGCACCGATGGTGGTTCCGAACCAGGCGTATGGAGCGATCGAAAAACCGATGATCGCCCAGAAGAGGGTTGGCGCGCCTAGGAATCTTTCGGCGTCGCGGATTTGACAATCGACGATGATTGCGGCGGCGGGGATGAGCATCAGGGCGCCGACAATGAGTCCGAACCACACGATTTTGATCTCGTCAGCCTTGGCGATACCGCCACCTATGAATCCGGCGACGAAGGGGCTGACGGGGATTGCAACGAAGTGAACACCAGGTATTGGTATGGCGACCAACATGATGGCGAATGCGATTATTACGCCCTTTAACATCGTTCCTTCATGCTGACTGTTGATGACGCGGTCCGTGGTCGATCAACAGAGTATATTTCCGCTGTGGTTTTGGCGATGTAGGGGGCGATGTGGAATGGTAGTATGATTTCCGATTACTTATGGGTCTGCAAGAGCGGATAGGCAGGCGAGATTGACGATTACACATCCATCTACGGACATCCTGATCCTAGGCTCTGGCGCGTCAGGCGCGGCGGTCGCATGGCGGTTGTCGAAGTCTGATTTCAAGGTTGTTTGCTTGGAGCAAGGGCGATGGATAAAACCCGAGGAGTACCCGAACGAGCACGCCGACTGGGAGATTCAGGCGCGCACGAACTGGGCCTATGACCCTAATGTTCGGAGCCTTGATGTCGACTATCCGATAAACGTTGACGAATCTCCGATCGATCCGCTGATGTTCAATGCGGTTGGCGGTAGCACGATACATTGGACGGCGCATACGCCGCGTTTCCATCCTTCCGATTTTCGGGTCAAGACGCTGGATGGCGTCGCTGACGACTGGCCGATCACGTATGAGGATGTCGAGCCGTATTATGACGCCTATGACGAGTTGATGGGTTGCTCAGGAATCAATGGCGACCCAGCGAACCCTCCGCGGAAAGAGCGTCCAATGCCACCATTGCCGATCGGACCTGATGGCGAGCGGATGGGAAGAGCGTTTGACCGTCTGGGCTGGCACTGGTGGCCGTCGGACAGCTATGTGAATTCGGTTCCCTACCGTGGTCGCCAGGCGTGTAACAACTGCGGCAATACTGGGTTTGGTTGTTCGAGAGGTGCGAAGGGTCAGACAGACGTTGCGATTTGGCCTGAGACAATAGCGAACGGGGTTGAGTTGCGGACGGATTCGAGGGTATTCCGGATCGAGACCGATGCGGATGGCCGGGCGACGGGTGCGAGCTACTACGATGCGGATGGTGAAGAAAACTTCCAACCGGCCAAGGCTGTGGTTCTTGCGATGAACGGTATCGGCTCTCCTCGGATCATGTTGAACTCGGTATCGGACGCTTATCCGGATGGGTTGTGCAACTCAAGCAGATTGTTGGGTAAGAATCTGATGTTTCATCCGTACGCGATGGTTAGCGGGTTGTTCGACGATGGGTTGAAGACGTATAAAGGCGCACTCGCGAACATAATCCTTTGCCAGGAGTTTTATGAGACTGACCCTAACAAGGATTTCGTGCGTGGATACTCGTACCAGGTGGCGCGAAGTTCGGGGCCGGTATCTACTGCGTGCGGCTACATGTTCGGACGGGTGCCTTGGGGAGCTGATCACCATTCGGAGTTTGGTCGGCGATTTGGTGATGTGACGGTTTTGGGCGTTATTGGCGAGGACTTGCCTGAGGAGCACAACCGCGTCGAGTTGGATCCGGATTTGACGGATTCGAATGGTATTCCAGCCCCGAAGGTTTATTACAAGCTGAGTTCGAACTCTCGTAGGCAGTTGGACGACGCGATAGAGAATGCTGAGACGGCATTGCATGAGGCTGGTGCTGTCGAGGTTTTGGCTACTCAATTGTTGAAGGTGGCTGGATGGCACCTGATGGGTACGGCTCGAATGGGTGACGATCCGGCATCTTCCGTGGTAGACAGATGGGGGCAGGCGCACGATGCGGACAACGTGTTCGTGGTGGACGGATCGGTGTTTGTAACGTGTGCTGCGGTGAATCCGACGCCGACGATCGGAGCGCTAGCGCTTAGAACTGCCGACTACATAGACCGCGAACGTGCTGATCTGAAGTCCTGAAACGAAGTTCGAGCGATGCCAGATAACGATAACGAAACTAAATTGACGGATGCTGACCGCCTCGTTTTATCGGCGGTGATGGACCTGATCGTTCCCGCGGTCGACGAATTGCCGGGCGCAGGTGAGATGGGCTTGGCCGAGGCCGCGGAAGAGCTTGCAGGCAAGGAGATGAGGTATGGCG
>VXTA01000198.1:2924-4253 GCA_009837685.1 Chloroflexota bacterium
GTTGAGGCGTGTGATGGAAGCGTTGTCACTTGAGCCGTCGGCGCGTGCGGAGGGTGGATTCGCGACGTTGGACGAGGAGCAGCGGCTCGCCGCGCTCAAGGTGCTGGAAGCGAACATGCCGGGATACTTCGACGATTTTGTGGATCTGGTCTACATCGTCTACTACAGTGACGAGCGCGTTCACAAGCGGATCGGTTGGAGGAGTGGTCCGTTGCAGCCTCTGGGTTGGGAGATGCCGGCGTGGGACCCGGCTGTGCTGGAGACGGTTTCGAAGCGGAAGCCGTTCTGGCGTAAAGTGTGACATCGGGCGTTGTCGCAGGTTCGTAGGCGCGATAACATCAAACTTCAACGAAACTACTCACACCTCTGATAGTCATCGAATGCCCAAGCTTCAACGCCTTCTATACATCAATAGTGAAAGCACGAATCCGCAGTCGCCGGCGCTTTCAGCGGCTATCTATGAGCCAGTCGCAGGTTCTCTAACTGAACTGGATCCGACTAGCGACGGCATTCCGTACACATCGGTTCAAGCCGCCCTAATCGACGGCTGGCGCGTTATCCAAGCACCGGACGTTTGGGCCGGCATCGGGAGCGATAGTGCGGGAGAGGTTATAGGTTTCCAGTTCATCCTCGAGAAGATCGAAGATTTCGACGATTAATTGTTAACGATCTGTCGATCGACGCAGAAAAAGGCACAAGAAATGACCACCACCGCAGTAGCAACCGACCACCGCTTGACCGATGACGAGATGGCATCATTCGTGATCCGCGGGTATCACATCGTCCAACCTGAACTGCGGGAGGGATTGAACCAGGAGATCTACGACGCTCTCGATGCGCTGGATACGAATCCGGGGGACGCAGTGCTTGAAACTGTGCATCAGCTGAACGAGGTTTGGGACTCTCCAGAGGTTGTCGGTGTGCTGACCAGTTTGCTTGGTCCGGATTACGAGATGTTTTCGCATCGGCACTGTCACCGTAACGCGCCGGGAACTCCGAGCCAGCAGATCCACCAAGATAACATGAACGATCTTCGAGTATCGGGTGGCCAGGTTCGGTCGCCGGACCGCGTGGACCTAGTACTGGCGATGTACTACCCGCAAGACGTTGAGCAGAACATGGGTCCGACGTGCATTTTGCCGGGGACGCATGTGTTGAATGCGTTACCAGAGCGAATGGCGTCGCAGGGGAATTTCCGGGATCAGTTCATAGCGACGGTTCCAGCAGGTAGCGTGGTGATCCTGCACTACGACATCTGGCACGCGGGAACTGCGAACACCAGCAAGCGGGTGCGTTACATGTTGAAGTTCCTGTTCCAACGTACAAGTG
>VXTA01000023.1 GCA_009837685.1 Chloroflexota bacterium
TCCACCAAACTGGACAAAATCGAGAACCTTCGAGTTGCGGTTCAGGTTGGATGTTTAGCTCCCGGAGCATCCGTTCGTTCGCTGAGAACAGCCGGATTGCCGGTCAATCGTCGTGAGTCCCGGACGCGAAACGGACTGAGCGTGCTGGCTGTCGGCGCGGACACCTCGGTTCTTTGCGCGGTGCGTAGATTGATACGCTCACCCAGGTCATCGTGGCACCTGATCTCAGCGCGCAATGTGCTGCACGGATGCTGGAGACTGGTGATCGCACCTGGCAGGATCAGAGCGATTGCAAGGCCGACCGCGTGTGCTGGACACAGCCTTCAACTCCGAGAGAGAGCCCCACGTCAGGCGACCATCCTACCGCTTGCTCCCACAGTTTCGATTTCGACTCGATTGAGCCTGATGCTGGCCACAACGTAAGGCCCCTGGAGCTAATTCAGTTGGTCGTCCAACGACGCAGCACCCGCCTCCGAAGTCCCGCCGGGTTCCGGGCGCGTCGCTGGTTGAGAGGCATTGGACGCCCCGGTTTGGTCTACGGTGGCTTGGCGCGGATCTGCGGCGGAAGAAGTGTAGGCAGCGCCTGCCGAATCGACTGTGGTCATCTGCCATCGCTCAGCGCATGGAGCAATGAACGCTTTCACGATGGGGACAAACGCGTCGATCGGCGGGGGCGCGATCTTCGCCGATCAAGCTCGAAGAGACGTCAGTCGCAAAAGGCGGCTGGCCTCTCCGGCAGCAGAAACTCGGTGCCGGAGGCGTCACGACCGGAGATCTCGATTCTCCGGGCCTGGTTGATGTCTACAGTTGGCCCTTGATCGCCAAGGTAGATCCAGCAGCCGTCAATCCATACGGACAACCCGTAACCGCCATCCCCCGGTACGAGCACCGAAAAGAACCCATCGGGCGCTGAAGTTCCGCTAGCACTCCCGGCGCTGCTGAATGCCCGCACCCGCTGACCACCGCCAGGTGTGCCGTCGGAGTTGCGCAGTCGTCCGGTAAGCCGAAGCTCGCACATTCCTTCAGAGAGCTGGATGGCGACGAATTCGTCGCCTGATTCCCCTACTGCAATCGACTCGGCCTGCCAATATGGCCCTACGGGGCGATCGCCGCCATAGTAGGTGGTGCATCCGTCTATCTGAGCACTCACGCGATACTTGCTCGGCTCAGGAATGTGCAATCGAAACTTGCCGGCCGAATCTGTTGTAGCTGACGCGTACTTGCCGCCGTCTCCGGTGGCCGCCACATGGGAATCAGCAACACCGGTTCCGTCGGCGCCTCGCAGTTCACCTTCAATCACATGGCTGCACCAGTCGTCCGGGACAGTCACCGTCAGCGTGTCTCTCGATGACGCGAAGACTGCGACGGAGCTCGCCGAGTTCATGGGTTCGAGCGCCTCAAGGCGTCCATCAGGATGTAGGAAGCCAACCCTGAGTGGTCCGCAGAGATCGCTCAACACCAGATCTACGTCGCCGCTGGTCCGAGGCCAGACGTGCAACTCGGCAACTCCTTGTTCGTCCGTCAATCCGAACACCCCTTCGGCGAGGGGTGAGCCACGTTCAAGCAACTGCGCACTGATGCCCGGCAAGGCGAGGCCGGACTCCGACTCGACCTGCAGGTGAATCGCCGTGCTGCATGGGTTCTCTCGCAAAGGCACCATCACATGGACGATGCCCACGCCAGGTACTGTGTACTCGTCCGCCTGACTTCTGTCTCTGGTCAAGTCTCCATCAGCGAGGTAGGCGAGACAGGGAGGGTCGGTGAACTCGACTCTCAAGTTGTAGGTTTCGGCCGATTGCGCTGATAGTTCAAATTCCTGACCAATCTCGACCCAGTCCCAGGAAGCGATGCCCAGCACGGCTGTCGGCCATATCCCCACCTTCACATACTGGCCATGCAGTGATTGGCTGCCGTCAAGGGATCCGGTGATGAGGGGCGGAGCATGCTTATGGGTATGGACGCCCAGATCTTCGTTTCCCACCTCGTGTTCCCGGTCATACAGCGAGTAGAAGTCCTTCAACGAATAGCCGAACACGTCCGCAAACGCGGTACGCCAGGGGGTGAAGGTCGTGAGCTGATGCGCGGAGCCGAAGGACGTCCGGCCTACGGAGCGGAACAGCTCAAAGAGGCCGTCGTCGGACGGTGTATTGGCCAACTGGAACGCAGCGGCCGTACCCTGCGCATAGTTGACGTCTGTCGATCGTTCAGTGACAGCTAGCGGTTGTCCTCCCAGAGCGTATGACCTCGCCGTTCTGTGCAGGTCCGCCCATTCACGGCCATTCTGCATCTGGCGCACGTAGCCGATCCAGAGCGCCATTCCTTCCATCAACCACGAAGGCGGGTACAGGTCTGTCAGGCCATAACCGGCGTAGCTGACTGGCTCACCGGGCATCCTCGATTGTCCGCTCAACTGAAACTGGAGAACATGTGCGTATTCGTGCTCCGCGACGTTCTGTCCACGGGAGCTGGATGCGGCGCCCTGTCGCGGAGTAGCTGCGGAAGTCCAAAGCTCAGCCTTGACGACCATGTAGTCGGTGCTTGCCCACCCGAATGATCCCCAGGAGATAGAGAAGAAGCTGCGGTCGTCGTCCGGATCGAGCCTGTTCGGTGAGTGCTGTTGCCATGCGTCTACGAGAGCGTCGATGTCGGTGGGAATGTAGACCTGAAACCGGGAAAAGTCAGCCTCAAGACCGAACGTTTCGTAGTAGAAATCCACAACCTGCCGCATGTCTGTCCGAATGTGCCGCTCAATCTGCTCCGATACTGAACCGGCGATGATGATCTCCGGCAGGATGCCGGTGGGCTGCATCCAGCGGACCGCTCGTTCGACATTGACCCACACTGCCTGGCCATGCTGTAGCCGTAGCTGCTCATCCGTCGATTGTTGTCGGCCGACTTGCCAGTACAGAGTTTGGTGTTCCGGGATCCGCGCCACGCCGCGAAGTGAGCGCCCCATCCCACGAGCGACCAGGTCGAGCGGGGCTTCACTCCGCCCCATCCAGGCGACAAGATTCCAGCCGGCGTTCAGGGGAACTGTTCCCAGCTTGGGTCGCCTGTGCCGTCGCCAATCGACACGGTGTTGGCCGCCGAGATGAACTCGAAGACCCATGCCGGGTGTCAGCGCGTCGAGGGTCCACAGTCGCGCTGGCACGCTCGGCGAAGCGAACCGCCACGTACGCAAGGATGAGTCCCAGACCCACACCTGCCGAATCTCCGGAACAGCGTCGAAGATCGACTGAACCGGAGCGGTGTCGTCGGTCCAACCGATGAGGTTGGCCCCAGGCTCAAGTCGAGTGACGAACGACTCGGGTTGTTCCTCGGCCGCGCTCACCGTGTCTACGCCGCTGCTCGCCAGCAGGAGTCCGACGAAACCGACGATCAGTGCCGATCCAACGCCAATGGGAACTCGGCTGCGAGTGGAGTGAAAGGTCAGACGCTTCACCGCATTGTTGAGTTGCTCGAACAAGAGAGCGAAAGCCAGCGAGAGGTCTCGGCGACGTCTCAGCGGACCGGAACGAATCTCTCGGAATGCCTCGCTTGATGTTGGCGAGTCCTCAAGGCGACAGCTGCGTCCGAACTCAATCGACGCCAATAGGCTGTCGCGGTTGCCTGGCCCGGAGTCGCCTGTCTCGTTGCGATGGAGCATGTCTGACCGCGCTTTCTCCGGAGCCCTGGTGGTGTCTGCGCGCCAGATGTCGACGAGACTACGAGAGGCTGCGTTTGGCTGAAGAGGTCAAATGCGTTGAAGGACGGTGGCAACAGTTCCACCTTAGGGATGGGCCGCCTGCAAGACTGGACCGCCTCTGTTGCCGTCTCCTAGTGCCAGAAGGTCAATCCGATTCGACCGTCCGGGTGCTCTCTGACTGCACATGAGGTCTGCCCCGCCCCCGACGACTCAGGACGCGGCAGCGTCGACGGTGTTGGGCCAAACGCCGAGCGAGATTCTGATCTCGTTGAGCGACATGCCGGACGTGATCGCCGCAGCAGCCTGGAGCGCATCGCCCTCGCTGGCGTCGCTCTGACCGCGAATCTCTTCGGATAGTTGCATGGTCATGCGCAGTCGCAGATTGGCTGGGGTCGGGGAGGCCATAGACGGTCCTTTCAGGTATCAGTCGGCAGGCCAGATCATAAGTACGCTCTCAGCTGTCGAAAAAGAGCATTTTGATAGTGAGACAGTTAGCGGAGCGACCTCCGGTCATTGGTCTCTTGGGCGGGCCGGGCTAGCGTTCCCC
>VXTA01000294.1 GCA_009837685.1 Chloroflexota bacterium
CAATCTGATCGGGGCCAAAGAGGGGATTGCGCACCCTGCATTGTGCTACATCGATCCCGGCGACATCTCGATCTCTCCAGACCCTGCTTACCCGGTGTACGAGATCGGCACGATGTTCGCTGGTGGCGAGACACATTTCGTGCCGTTGCGCGAAGAGAACGGTTACTTGCTTGACTTCTCGAAGATTCCGACCGATGTTGCCCGCAAAGCGAAGACGTTGTGGTTGAACTATCCGAACAACCCGACAGGCGCGGTGGCGGATCTGGCGTACTTCGAAGAGGCGGTAGCTTATGCCAAGGAGTTCGACCTCTACCTGTTGCACGATGCGTGCTATACCGAAGTCACTTTTGATGGCTATGTAGCGCCAAGCATCTTGCAGGTTCCCGGTGCGAAAGATGTCACTATGGAGTTCCATTCGTTGTCGAAGACGGCGAATATGACTGGATGGAGAGTAGGTGCGGCGGTTGGCAACTCGGAGATGGTCGATGCATTGATGCGAGTTAAGTCGAATATCGACTCCGGCTTGTCTCAGGCGATTCAGGAGATGGGTATCGAGGCGATGAATCTGCCTCAGGAGTGGATCGATGGGAACAATGCGATCTACAAACGTCGCAGGGACAAGGTGGTCGCCGCGCTGAATGAAATCGGACTTGAGGCTAAGACACCGAAAGCGACACTGTATATTTGGACGAGAGTGCCTGAAGGGCATACTTCGGCCAGCTTCGCCGAAAAGATGCTTGAAGAGCGAGATGTAGTGGTGACACCTGGTGCCTCGTACGGAACATCGGGCGAAGGCTACATCCGGCTTTCGCTCACGATTCCTGACGATCAGATCGACGAAGGTATTCGTCGCATATCTGGTTGGAGCGTCTGATACGGCATTCGTGAGAGATAAATTGTCACGACGAAAACGATCACATTGGACGGGACCGAAACCGGAACGAGCATGTCTAGTTGGAGTGCGGGTTCGGAGGCGGGACAAAAGTTGGAAGCTCGAAGATTCGGTCGCTGAACTCGACGCGCTGGCACGTGCCGCGGGCGCGAACCCGGTTGCGACAATCACGCAGGCTTTGAACGCGCCGTCGCCGACGTATGTAGGTTCCGGCAAGCTCGAAGAGATCGAAGATACAGTCGGATCGCTCCATTGCGAGACAGTCATCTGCGACGACGAGTTGACACCGGCGCAGCAACGCGTCCTCGAAGACCGTTTGAAGGTCAAGGTCATTGACCGTACAGCGCTGATACTCGACATATTTGCGGGCCGCGCACGGACTCGCGAGGGCAAGTTACAGGTCGAGCTGGCGCAGGTCGAGTATTTGATGCCGAGGCTCGCAGGGCAATGGTCACACTTGGAGCGCCTAGGCGGTGGCATTGGCACTCGCGGTCCTGGTGAATCGCAGATTGAAACCGACCGTCGATTGATGCGACTGAAGGCACGTGATCTGCGGCGTGCGATATCTAGTGTTAGAGATCAACGAGGTGCTCAGAGGCGTCGGAGAGTTCGTGGCGATGTCAGGACCGTTTCGCTGGTCGGATACACCAATGCGGGCAAATCTGCGTTATTCAACACTCTGACGGGTTCAGACATCAGATCTATCGATCGACCGTTCGAAACGCTCGATACAACGACGCGACGGCTGTATCTGCCTTCTGGTACTCCAGCGACGCTGAGCGACACCGTGGGATTCATCAACAAACTGCCACCGATACTCATCGACGCTTTCAATGCCACATTGGAAGAGGCGATGTTCGCCGACTTGCTGGTACATGTGACAGACATCTCGAACCCGCTAGCTGCCGAGGCGGCGGAAGTCGTTGATGGCGTGCTCGACGGTCTAGGCCTTGGCGAGACGCCGCGGGTGCTCGTGTTGAACAAACTAGACCTCGTGACCAAGGAGCGACCTACAGGCGACGATGTGTCGGACAACGGCGCTGTGATGACCTCAGCGGTAAAGCGGTGGGGCATCGACGAGTTGCGTTTTGCTATCGATGCCGCATTGAGCGCAGATGGTCGTGAAGTCGTTGCAGCAGGCTCAATCAACGGCGCGGTCGTCTGAAACCCCACGGATTACGCCGAAACGATGTGGTTGTTGGTGGTGGGACTGGAACGTGGGAAATAGGTTACTTCGCACTAGACGTGTTATGTAAAGCTGGAAGTGCCGAAGGCGGGGTTGAACAGTCGCAAGCAATCGGATTAACCATTGGCTTCGTATACCCTGATATCCATGCAATTCTGAATATGCCGCGTTAATCGCTCCTATCCTGATGAAACGACAAACCATCATCGACCGCCTTTCCATGTTCGCAGTCTCGGCGATGTCGCTGACGCTGCTGTTCGCGTTCGCCTGCACTTCAGAGAGCGAGCCGGTGAGCGAAGTCGTCCAAGATGACGATGTCGCTGTGACTTCGGTCGCCGAGGTTGCGGTTTCTTCTGATGCTCCTGAGACGACCGAGGACGATGCGGATTCTGAAGCACCGGCCGTCGAGATTGCCGACGAAGAACCCGAAACGCCAGCCGATGAATCGGTAGCCGCTGCCTCGGACAACGGCCAAGAGGAAGTGCCTCAGGTTGTCGAGCTTCCTAATACACGCCAACTGCCGGATGCGGTGCCCGAAGATGTTGCCGTTATCTGGGAGGCGTTCCAGTTCATCAACGATGAGTATGTCGATTACAGCCTTATCGATCACGGCGAGATGTCTGAACAGGCGATCTTGGGCTTCATCGAAGCCCTTGGCGACCCGCACATGACCTACATCTCAGCTGAGCAGATGAGAATGAGCCGTGATGACCTCGCTGGAGAGTTCTTCGGGATCGGAGCTACCGTTGCGCAGGCGCCGGACGGTAAAGGTGTCATCATTCAGGCACCAATGGAAGACTCGCCGGCTATGAAGGCCGGTATAAAGCCAGGTGACCGTATCTTGGCGGTTGATGGTGTCGATGCGACTACTTGGACCGTCAGCGAGGCGGTGTTGGTGATCCGCGGCGAAGAAGGCGTACCGGTGGTCCTGACTATCCTGCGTGTTGGTGAAACGGATTCGATAGATGTGGAGATAATCCGCGGGCGTGTTCCATTGAAGTCTGTGTTCACGAGAATGATTCCGGATACACCGTACGGCGAGATGGATATCCGCACTTTTACGGATGAGACTCCGGGAGAGATTCGTGAGCACATGACCGACCTGCTGTCGCAAGGCGCTGAGGGTGTCGTGATCGACTTGAGGAACAATCCGGGCGGATTGCTTCATGCGACGCTCGACTCGGCGAGTGAGTTTATCCCTGAGGGACGGTTGGCGTATGAACAGGACCGGAACGGGGCTCGTCGGGACTTATTCGCTCATGGTGTAGCGAATTACGAGACCGTGCCGATTGGGGTACTTGTGAACGAGTGGTCAGGTAGCGGCGCTGAACTGTTTGCGGGGGCGATTCAGGACCATGGTCGTGCGGTGCTGATTGGCGTTAAGACGTTCGGAAAAGGAAGCGTCAATATCACTCGCACCTTGTCCAATGGCGCTGGTCTGAACATCACGATCCGACGCTGGTACACGCCTGAGGGCAATGTGATTGAGGGTGTAGGTTTGACTCCCGATGTGATCGTGGAGGGTGATCCGACACCGGACCAGCGGGATGTCGATTGGGTCGAGCCACAGATGGATGCTGCGATCAAGCAGCTGAACTTCCAGACGCAGGTTACGACCGCGGTAGGGCCTTAGAGGCGCGCTGTCGTAGGAACGCGGGCAACCACAAGGATTGCCCCTACGATTTCTCGCATAATTGTGGTAGATGGGGGTTAGTGACCTCTGCCCTGCATCCCTCTGGATTTCCGCCTATGCGGGAATGACATCGATTTCTCGTTATGGCACGTAAGAATCGCAAGAAGAAGGTATCTGCCAATGGCGCGGCCAAGTCTGGGACGATGGCTACTAATCGGCGCGTCCGGTATGACTACCACTTGTTGGACGATTTTGAAGCCGGGCTAGTGTTGAAGGGATCGGAGATCAAGTCGATACGGGATGCGAAGGTCGATATTTCGAATGCGTATGTGCGTATCTCGGATGGTGAAGCATGGTTGGTGAACGCATATATCGCTCCGTATGAGGCGGCGGGTGTTTGGACACAGCATGAGCCGCTACGAGAGCGAAAACTGTTGCTGCATCGCAAGGAGATCGAATTTCTCCGTGGACGGGTCGAACAGCAGGGTTTGACGATTGTGGTCCAACGGATCTATAT
>VXTA01000216.1 GCA_009837685.1 Chloroflexota bacterium
ACTAGTACGCGCCCGCCTGCGGTGACTAGTTGATCTTTTTCGTTCTCGGTTGTTCCGGCGTGGAAAACAATGGCGTTGGCTTCAAGTGGCAGGTCGCCGCTGATCGGAAATCCGGTTTCATACGCCGCGGGGTATGTGCTCGATACAACTACGACACCTACGGCGCATTTGTCCTTCCACGCGACAGGCGTATCAGCGAGTCGGCCCTCTGCGACGGCTAAGCAGATTTCAGCGAGGTCGGAATCGAGCCGTAGCATCAGTGGTTCGCATTCGGGATCGCCGAAGCGACAGTTGAACTCGATTACCTGAGGGCCGGTTTCAGTAAGCATCAATCCGGCGTAAAGGATGCCTTGATACGGACATCCTTCAGCGACTAGGGCGCGGGCTACAGGTTCGAGAATCGTCGATCGGATGTGGTCGAGGTCGGCGGGTGAACATAGATTCGGAGAGGTGTATGCGCCCATTCCACCGGTGTTGGCGCCGGTGTCGCCGTCGTAGGCGCGTTTGTAGTCGCGCGCGGCGACGGGAGTTGATACTGTCTCACCGTCAACGAACGCGAATACGCTGAGTTCGGGTCCGCGGAGTCGATCCTCGATGACGATCGTTTCTCCAGCCTCGCCAAAAGAGCGATGTTCGATAGCGTCGGTTACGGCTTCAATCGCTTCGGTGGAAGTCTCTGGAACGGTTACACCCTTGCCAGCGGCGAGCCCGTCCGCTTTGACGACGATCCCCCCTTGCGGGCGCGACTCGATGTACTCTATCGCGACAGATGCGTCGTGGAATGTGCGGCTCTCAGGGCAAGGGATGCCATATCGGTTCATGATGTCGTTCGCCCACGACTTGGAGCCTTCAATGCGGGCAGCGTCAGCCGAGGGACCGAATGTAGGGATGCCGCGCGCTCGGAGTTGGTCAGCGAGACCGAGTACGAGTGGTGCTTCGGGGCCGACTATAACCAAGTCGGCGTCGATTTCGCTGGCGAGAGGGACTAGGCCTTCGATGTCTTCGGCGCCGACATCTGCTAGTTCGGCGTGTTTCGCCATGCCGGGGTTGCCCGGGGCGGAGACGATTTCGGATACGAAGCGTGACTGTGCGAGTTTCCACGTCAGTGCGTGTTCTCTACCTCCGGAACCGACTACGAGGATTTTCATTGCTTCGTTCGGGGATGAATCGCTAGGCGGCGCGATCGTGACTTTCCATCACTCCCATTCGATGGTTCCGGGCGGTTTGCTCGTTATATCCAAGACCACACGGTTGACTTCGGGCACTTCGTTGACGATGCGGTTAGACATTCGAGCGATGGTTTCATAGGGGAGCCGAGCCCAATCCGCAGTCATGGCGTCAGTGCTGACGACGGCGCGGATGGCGACGACGTATTGGTATGTTCGGGCATCGCCCATCACGCCGACGCTTTGAGTATCGGTGAGGACGGCGAAACTCTGCCAAAGTTCTTCGTACAAGCCCGCGTCTTTGATCTCGTCAACCACGATCCAATCGGCGGCGCGTAGGATTTCGAGCTTTTCGTAGGTAACCTCGCCCATGATGCGTATCGCCAATCCTGGTCCGGGGAATGGCTGGCGATTGACGGATTGAGCGGATAACCCTAGCTCGTGCCCGGCGTCTCGCACCTCGTCCTTGAACATGTGACGGAGCGGCTCGACGAGTTTGAGGTCCATCTTCTCAGGCAGACCGCCAACGTTGTGGTGCGTCTTGATCTTGTGCGCGGCGGTGCTTTCTGGTGAGACTGATTCGATGACATCAGGGTAGAGCGTACCTTGGGCCAGGAAATCTACCTCTCCGATGTCACGTGCTTCATGCTCGAAGATGCGAATGAACTCCTCTCCGATCCGGCGACGTTTCTCTTCGGGGTCTTTTACACCCTTGAGAGCCGATAGGAATTGTTCTGTGCCATCGACGAAACGGAGGTTGACTCCTAGCTGGCTTGCGAAAACCGTCTGAACACGCTCAGCTTCGCCGCGGCGCATCAGGCCGTTGTCCACGAATATGCAGGTGAGCCGGTCGCCTATGGCTCGATGTATGAGTGCGGCAGCGACGGATGAATCGACGCCGCCGGAGAGCGCGCAGACGACCTTGCCATCGCCGACTTGTTGTCTGATGCGAATGATTGAGTCGCGCACAAAATTGCGAGGCGTCCATGAACCTGACGCGCCGCAGATGCCATGTACGAAGTTGCGGATTATCTGGTCACCCTGCTGGGTGTGAGTAACTTCGGGATGGAACTGGATGCCGTAGGCGCGCATTGCTTCGTTGCCCATTACGGCACATGGTGAATTCTCTGAAAATGCGAGAGAAAGGAATCCGGGCGGCATCTCCGAGATGCGGTCGCCATGGCTCATCCACACCGGAACGGAGGTGTCGAGCCCCTTGAAGAGCGCGTGGGCGGCTCCGTTCAGGCGTAGGAGCGCGTGGCCATACTCACGTTCGATACCGGCAATGACGGAACCTCCTAGTTGGTGAGCCAACGCCTGCATTCCGTAGCAAATGCCTAGGAGAGGCACTCCTGCATCGAAGACCCATGCTGGGATCAGTGGAGCGCCGTTCTCGTATACGCTGTTCGGGCCACCGCTAAGGATGATGCCTTTGACATCTTGCAAGTGCAGGATGTCGGGTCCGGCATCGAATGGAATGATTTCGCAGTAGACGTTGGCCTCGCGGACGCGTCGGGCGATCAGACGGCTGTATTGAGAGCCGAAATCGAGGATGACTATCGACTCGGTGCGGACCGGAACACCTGGGGATTCACCACCTAGCCGCTCGCCCTCGGCGATCTCGAGGTACGTGTTCAGTTCGATATCGTCGGAGGTGGCGACGCGGTGGGAGAGCGATTCGGTGTTGGTGTTGGTCATGTTGAAAGATGCGCCATATTTGGATTCTAATGCGTACGAGAATGTGCTCAATTGAGATGCGAGGATGTGTCAAAACGCGGTATACGATATTGATTGATGCGGATTTTGAAAGTCGAAAGTGGGTTCTCCGACACTTGGCACAGATCGATTTGAGTGAGGCCGTTAATGCGGTCAAATCTGGTGGCGTTATCGCGTTTCCCACCGACACTTTTTACGCGTTGGGTGTGGATGCGATGAACGAGTTGGCTATACGGAAGGCGTTCGAAATCAAACGACGTCCCGCAACCACACCGATGCCGGTTTTGATCTCAGAGATTTCGCAAGCCGAAACGTTCACCTCGAGCTTCAACGCCGCGTCTCATGCGCTCGCGGAGCGGTTTTGGCCGGGTGCGTTGACAATAGTGGTTGAGGCGAATGATGACTTGCCTGACGTGTTGACAGGCGGGCTCGGCACTGTAGGGTTGCGTATGCCGGATCATGATTTAGCGCGCCGACTAATGACAGAGGCAGGATGCGGGATAACCGGCACGTCCGCGAATGTGTCGGGCGAACCACCATCCAAGGATTGGCGAGTTGTGGATGAGTCGATAGGAATTGAGTTGGATGCGTTCGTGATCGGCGAGTGCGGCGATGAGTTGGCCGCGTCCACTGTAGTCCAGGTCGTTGACGGTTCTGTTCAGATACTGCGCGAAGGGCCGATTTCGGCAGATGAGATTGAGGCCACATTGGCGGAGATAGGCTATGAATTCGGCCCATGAATCGGGCGTTTTGCTTCCGGCAAAGGCCGAAGACCGACTCGAAGAAGCGATCCGTGCGTTTTTCGCGGGACGAGACCTCGAAATCTACCAGATGATGGCGTGGCAGTTGGGGCACGGGGACGAGCGCGATGTCGCTGAGTTGGCCCCCACTGAGCGCCGATTGCACGGTTCATTGCTGCTGGCGGTCGCTCAAGCTCTACATGGCGACTACTCGATCGGGTTGAAGTATGCGATCTCCGTTGAGTTGATGCACAACTTCGGGTTGATCCACGGCGATGTTCAGGATGGGAATACTGAGCGGCTGGGCAGGGCGTCGGTGTGGTGGAAATGGGGTCCATCGCAAGCGATCAATACCGGCGATGGAATGCACGCGATGGCGCGATTATCGCTGTTTCAACTGTGCGGTGAGGGAGAGCCGTTGGAACGCGTGAGCACCGCGTTGGAGATCGTAGACGACGCCATCTTGAATCGGTGCGAGGGCGAATATCTAGACGTTTCGTTCCAAGAAGGATTGTCCGTTACCGTTGCGGATTACCTCGACATGGTTGAGAAGCGTGTTGGGTCGCTTTACGGCGCATCTGCGGAGATGGGGGCGATTCTCGAC
>VXTA01000234.1:0-1588 GCA_009837685.1 Chloroflexota bacterium
GCCGATAGTGATGTCGTCGAGTAGCCATTGGCCGGGCGATGCGCTTGTCAGAGGGACGAAATACTCGCCAAAGTCGTCATCTAGGTATTTGATCCGAGCGCGGACGTCGGTAGCCGACAGGAATGGTTCGCCATCGTCCGTGATGGTGACTGTGAGGGTGTTGTTGCCGGTGTCGCCGGGATCGAGTTTTGCGTCGATCGTGGCACCACCGACGGTCTCTTGAACGTTGACGTAGTCGGTGACTCCGATGCCTTTGCGTTCGGCATAAAGGCGCGCCGGCTCTAGACTGGCGAGGCCGGCAGTTGCGAGAAGGACAGCAAAGGCGACTGCAAGTTCGAGCGTGATATAACGCCGGAGCGTTTGAGTGGGCGCGATGTCGGATATAGCGGATTTGGCGACGGTGCGGTTGTTACGGGCCGCCAGTCCGATGAGGATCGCGAGGAGAATGATTTTAGCTCCGAGGACGCGTCCGTAAGGGGTGTTCAACGCTTCCGGGATAGTGACTTGCATCAGAGATGAGACGATGCCGGAGGCGACGAGGACAGTTGTGGCGAAGATGGCGAGGGGGGCGAAACGCGTTGCGAATCGAAGGAGAACGGTTCGGAATATCTCATCGTCGGAACGGATGGCGTGGATTGATGCGACCAACAGATAAGCGATCCCGCCGACCCAAGTCGTTGCGGCTATGACGTGGATGAGGTCGGTTGCGACGGCGAACCATCGGATGTCGGTTGGCGTTGCAGCGCTGTGGCTGGTGAGGGAGATAAGAAGGAGGTATATGCCGCCGAGACCCAGAGCGGCGATGCCGAATGGTGTTTCGGTGGTGAAGGGGAGATCTTCGAGTTCGTCATCTTTGAGTGAACGTGCGGTGGTTTTTCTCGTTTGTATTGCGGCGAAGAGAGACAGTGCTGCGAGCACCGCGGCGGTGAATCGCCACGACCAGAAACGCCCCCAATCGCTTTGGGTTAAGACGTCGAAGACGCGTGTTGGATCGATAGCTGCGGCTGCGTCGTCGAAGGCGATTGCAGATTGCAGCGCGATCTGGGCGATTTGGGCAATGATGACGACGATGATTGCGGTCAGGGCGATGGAAGAGAAGCGGTTGCTGACTGCGAACGCGAATGAGAGCGATTGGTATTCGTCTTCAGCGCGGGCGACGCGTGTGGCGATGAGGAGTTCGAATAGGAGTCCTCCAGCGAAGACTGCGATGCCGATGTAGATGATCCATCTGACGGTCGGATCGGCAGGCGATTGAATGATCGGTTGTTCGGCGACATCGGTCTGCGCACTGGCGCCAAGCGGCTCACCGACCGAGAATAGGAACGAGCCTGTCGCTTTGTGACCGTCGACCGATGAGACGTTTTGCCAGACGACGGTGAATGTGCCGTATTCGACTTGGGCGAGCGGTACCCACATCGCAGTGGGTTCGGTCGCGTCAAACTTCGTGTCGCCTTCAGTGACTTCGGCGCCTCGAGCGTCGAGGACGGCGATGCTGCTGAACACGGATTCGATGGGTTCAGTGAACCAAATGATGACGCGTTCAGGCGGAGCGTCAAGTGCTTGAGAGGGTTCGGGTGAGGCCTTGAGG
>VXTA01000234.1:1598-3375 GCA_009837685.1 Chloroflexota bacterium
ACGAGGATGGCTGCGAGGCAGGATAGTAATGCGAAGACGACAGTTGGAAGGAAGATCGCACGCGCTCGCGAGGTCATGAGGTGTTGATCATTCCTCGATATTTGCGTGGTTCATTGCATCGGCCTGTTGCCTTTGCAGGCGGCGCAGGCGTCTTTCGCGTTGTGCTCTACGGCGTTTTTTGCCGCTGGACCACGCCAAGAAACTGGTCAGGACGACGAATGAGACGATGGCGATGACGGTTCCGATCTCGTCCCAATAGCCTACGGAACCGTGCAGCGGAATTGTGGTCATAAGGTTTCGCCACCGATGCGGATCAGATCAGTTGCGTCTTCTGGCAATGGTAATGGCGTAGACGCTTATGCCGATCGCGATGGTTCCGAATACGATGCCGGCGATGCCGATAATCATGCTGTTTGAAGCATCCGATGAGGTCACTTCGAGATCGGTTTCGAGGTCTTGGACTGCGTCGAGCGCGCCGCGAGTTGCGTTTTGGATTTCGCGGTTGCTCTCTAGGACAACAGGAAACTGGATAGCGTCGGAAGCGATGACAGTGTCGTAGGTGTCTGGGCCGGAGTCAAAGGTTTCGTCGATGGCGTTGCCTTCGATGGATCCGAAAAAGCGTACTCGGTAATCACCGGGGGCGGTAGGGACGAACTCGGCGACATAGTGGCCGGGATCGTTGACGAGTTCGGTTAGGGACAGGACTCGGGAGACAGATGTAGGGAGGTGGGAGATTTCAACTTGGAGGTTAGAGGCAAGTCCTCTGACTCGGTCTCCGGTCGCGCCGGATTCATTAGCGACGCTCATTGTATCGCCGCCCATCTGCGCAGTCATGTCGGTAGTCACAGGCGACAAAGTTCCGCTCATGACGACGGCAGCATGGGCTTCTTGGTTCTCCCACACGACCGTATCACCGATCATCACTTCGAGCCGGTCTGGCACTACATGATCATCCATGATCTCGATGGATTGGTCATGACCGTGATCGGCTTTCTTTGTAGAGACGACTATGATGCCTTCCTGATCGCCGGGATGGACGTGGTAAGGGATTTCGGTCCCGCCCAACTCTTCGGTGATATCGAACTCGAACTCTTCATCCATGCCGATCTGGTCAGAGGTGAAGATTGCGCCATGCACCGTTACGTCGATAGCCTCCGCAGTGCTTGGAGTGTCCGCATGGTGGTGGTCGGTTGCGGGTTGATTACCGTGGTGGTGGTCTTCGGGTTTTTCGTCTTGGGTTTGACTCGCCGCTTCGTCTGGTGGTTTGGTTACGACTAGGGATACGGCGTTCAGTTGGCCTTCGTAGGCCGGTTCTTGAAGGAAGCCGACTACCAGGATGTAGCTGCCAACAGCGCGTCCTTCGTGTGCGAATGCGGTGGACGCAGGGGTTACGGTGAGGATGCCGACGACGGCTGTCAATAAGATCGCAACGGATTGGATCCGCGTCGGTAGGTAGCGTTTTGCGGGCATTTTCGTTTCGGCGCTCTGGCGTGTCCGCTTTTAGATACGAATCTCGACTTGACGCGGATTACAGATGCCCACCAGTAATTCAGTCCGTCCGGGGTTGCCGTTGAAGTGCAGGAGGCATTAAGCCCTAGCGTAGTCTGGGCGGTATGCGGTCTGTAGTGTACGGAGGTCGAAGCCTTCAGGTTGCTCGCCTACGGCGAAGTCGTAAAGGGCGGCTTTGAAGATGCCTTCGAGCGCCTGCACGGTTGCAATAGCGAGGCCAACGAGGAGGACGCCGACGATGACCCCGGCGGGCGGATAGATAAGGAAC
>VXTA01000234.1:3385-4202 GCA_009837685.1 Chloroflexota bacterium
AGGAACAGCAGTATAGCTGGGACAACGGCAGCGATGATGGCGATGATGTAAACGATGAAGAAGCCGAACGTTGCGGTGATCTGGCGTCCCCACGTCTGCCGAATGATGCTGGCGGATCGCTTGATGGAGGAAATGGGTCCTTCGTTTTCGGAAACCATGACGGGGATGACGAAGAAAGTCATGAACTCCCATACACCTTCGATCATGCTGTAGATCATCTGGACGATGAAGTTGTCGGTGTTGGATCGTAGGACTCTGAATAGGGTGCCAACTATTGCGGAGATGACAGACCAGAGGAAGATGTGATGGACATGCTTGGCAGCGTGGCTTAGACCAGACATCACGTTGGGGTCTCCACCGCGCAGTCGTTCGAGAGCGGCGGAGACGAGAGCGGCGTTGAAGAAGGTCGTGATGAAGTACGCCAGGAGGATCATCACCAGAAATGCGATCAGGTTTCCTGTTTCAGCAACGCCAGCTGCGAGGCCCGCGAAGCCTAGGATAAGGAGTCCCAAACCGGAGAGGACGGGGAAGAGGATGAGTTCTCGGTCCTTCATCAGGACGTTCCAGCTCATCTTCATCAGTTCGAAGGTATGACCGATAGTCGCGAACATTAACCAGATCTGCTCCTAGTCGTCCGGGATGAATCCCCCGCTAGGGATTGGGGACAAGTACATTGGAAATGGTACTACAGTCAACTAACGAACTTGGAGAGGAAATGGGAAGCGATCCTTATGGTGCGTACTTGGATGCCGTAATTGCGGCGGCAAGTGCGGCGAGCGATGTTTTGATGGCGCGATTTACGGCTGGCGTTCAGAAT
>VXTA01000036.1:0-493 GCA_009837685.1 Chloroflexota bacterium
AAGATAGACACGGAGAAAATTAGGGTCAACGCCACGGCAATCGCGATCGCCGAAGTTGATGCGGTGAAACGCTTCATTGTCCACTGCCTGCAGTAGAAGCGGCTACGCGGAATTTCAACACTTCGTACTCGCTTTCCATTCTCGCCAGTCCTAGTCGGGCGGATAGTAGTGAGAAGAAGAGGAACGTGAAGGCGATGACGCTCACCAAGAGCGTCAATCCGATCTGTGCCGCAACCAGGTTCTCTTCCTCTGCGATTGGTCCCACCACCAAAGGGGGATGTGCTTCTTGCCACAATACTGAGGCGTAGTAGATGATGGGCGTGTCGATGGCGCCAATGATCGCGATGATGGCCGATAGGCGCATCCGTTGGTCGCCCGCCGGGAAGTATGCCCGGAACATCAGGTATGCGATGTAGATGAAGAATAGGATGAGTGCTGTGGTTAGCTTGGCCTCGCCGGTCCACCAGACTTCCCAGACCGGTTTGGCCCAGAT
>VXTA01000036.1:503-4195 GCA_009837685.1 Chloroflexota bacterium
TTCCCGAAATCAACATCACGGCACCAAACATCACACCGACCTCGGCCATCGAGACGGCGAGACGGTCCCATCTCTCGTTTTTGGTTTTTAGATAGAGAACACTCGCCGCTGCTACGCCGATTATCGCGACCATACTGACCCATGCCACGGGTACGTGAATGTATAGGATGCGCTGGACGACTCCTTGATTGATGTCTGTCGGCACCCAGACGAACATCATCCAGAGTGCGAATGCCATAGCGATTAACGTCGCAACATGTAGCACTGTCTGGGGTCGGATTTGCGAAAATGCCATTCGGATCGGGCAGTTGGAGACAGCGACGGTTGCTGCTTATTGGCACCTGTCAATTGTAAATCGGTTCGGTAATGAACCTTGGTTCTGGCGGACCTGCGGGCGGTTTCAATCATCAAGGACGTAACCGAAAAGCAGGGCGGAAGCGGTCACAAATACGACATCGTAAGCCACTGCAAGCTGTAACCAAGGGATCGAAGGGGACCAGCCCTCACCGCTCGCTGCAGCCGCAGTTACTCGGATCGCCGCGAAAAGGAGTGGCGATACCGATGGCAAGAACAGCATCGGCAATAATACCTCGCGTGCGCGGACTCTGAATGTGAGACTCGAGAATAGAGTTCCGACGGATGAAAAGCCAATCGCAGACAACAGTGCGACGAAGAGGATTTCCGCTCGGAATACCGGTAAATTGAACATGAAGGTGAAAACGACGAACACAATCACCGTAGCTACGGATAGGAATAGGAAGTTGCCTAGCGACTTGCCTATGAAGAGCAGATCTCGCGACACGGGAGCCATCATCAACGCGCCAACCGCTTCGTTCTCCAACTCGTGAGATGTTGCCCGAGTTAGTCCTACAACGCCGGCGAATGTAATTGCCGCCCACAAGACGCCAGGTCCGGTCTCGATAGCGTTTATGCTCGTAGGCTCAATCGCAATAGCAAATATCGCGATCACCAGCGATGCGAACATAACGATCGCAATTGCGACATCTCGGTTGCGCGATTCGATCCGCAACTCTTTGAGCGTGAGTGCCCAGATTATCGACAGCGTAGCGATCAATCGAACATCATTCGATTTCGGCAGTACGCAACCGACCGCCACTTATTCTGTAAGTCGCATCCGCCGCATCGGAGACAAACTCGGAACTGTGCGTCGCGATGAGTACAGATAGATCGTTGGACTTCCATTCCATCACGATATCCATCAGCGCATCGAGCGATGCATCGTCGAGTCCGGTCTCGGGTTCGTCCAATAGCAACAGTGAAGGGCGATGGATGATGGCACGCGCGATCGCAACGCGTTTCCGATAGCCATGCGACAATCGTCTGACGCGTTCATCCAACCGGTCATGCAGTGCCAAGCGCGACGCAACCTGTTCGACTCGTTTCGCAGGGTCATCAAGCTGGCATAAAGTTGCGAACAGCGATAAATTTTCGCGCACCGTCAGATCAGAGTAGAGCATAGGCGAGTGCATCACTGCGCCGATGTGTCGGCGGGCATCGGCGGCATTTTTCACAGCGTCGGCGCCTTTAATGGTCAATTCACCTGAGGTCGGCGTAGACAACGTTGCCGCGATGCGCAATAGCGTCGATTTACCGGATCCGTTGACACCCATGATCGACACTACCTGTCCGACACTCACCGACAGATCGAGATCGTCAAGTATGGTCGCCGATCCGTACCGCTTGCAAACCGATTCCATCCGCAACAGCGGGGAATGGTCAGATGCTTTTGTGAGCGTTTCAGTGGCCGTGATGATGACCTACCAAATGGGGATGCGCGGAGTGGTGCGGCGGGTAGCGGCGTCCGTTGCGGACAGTCTCTACGGGTACGAGTAGTTGTTTACCGTTCCGTGTAGCGCCACGAGCGTCTGTCAGTTCGAAATTACCTTCTAGCAATCTGATTATCGAAACATCGGCATCGGCTCCGACGCGCAGCGAGCCGATTGTGTTGGCCATTCCGATCGCGGAAGCGGGGCGCTGAGTGGCAAACGCGATGACCTCATCGAGCGAGAAGCCCAAATAAAGGTACTTCGACAAGGTTGTCAGCAAGTCGAACACTGGTCCGCGGATGTTGTAGCGATGAACATCAGAGCTAACGGTTCCGGGTCCGAAACCATCGGCGGCACACTTCTCGGCAACATCGAACGAGAAAGAACCCGCGCCGTGTCCAACGTCGAAATTGACTCCGCGATTCATAGCGTCGCAAGCAGCGTCGATGACTTTTCCAGTGTTATCGACAATCCCCGGAGGATTGCCGGTGAAGCTGTGTGTGACGATGTCACCCGGACGCAGCTGTTCCAGATATCTTTCCACTGGGTTGACCGTTCCGCCGATGTGGATCATCAGCGGTTTGCCGAGTTGGCTCGACGCTTCAAGCGCGCGATCCATGGCAACAAGATCGTTGTGGCCGAGTATCGATTCAGACAACCTGACCTTTATACCGACGATGACCTCTGGAAACATCCTTGCAGCTTCGACGGCTTTTTCGACGCGGGCCCATCGCACGTCTTCAAGCTCGCCGATCTCGCTGTCGAGTTGACCCATCCCGGAGATGTGCAGAAAGGCGAGGACTCGCGTGTCCACTTTCTGCATGACGTAGCGATGAAAACCGGCGATGGTGTTTGATCCTGCTGATCCAGCGTCGATGGCGGTCGTTACACCGCGGTAAAGGCTCGATGGGTCTGCTTCGACCGCCAAGTGTGCCACACCCCACCAGACGTGAACATGGAGGTCCACCAGACCGGGTGTGACGATGAGGCCGTCGGCTTCGAGGACGTCGTGCGCATCGCCATCGCTGATGTACTGCTCGATGGCGCGTATCTTGCCGCCTGCAATAGCGATGTCACGTTTGGCGTGTAGGTTTTGGGCTGGATCTATAACCGTCCCGTTCTTTATTACTAGGTCCCAAGTCATGGTTCACCTCGCGATTCTCGGTAGAGCAGTCGATATCTCGCCTATGCGTCGAAATCGCGCAAAACCTTGCCGGGCGTGGCACCAGTCAATTCACCGTCGGCAATCGCCTGAACGCCGTTTACGATGACGTGGTCCATGCCGGTTGAGTATTGATGCGGGTCGGTGAAGGAGTTGTTCTGCTTGATGTTGTCGAGATCGAATACCAATACGTCGGCATACATCCCTCGTGCGATTCGACCTCGGCGCGTTAGATTGAGTCTTTGCGCGCCGAGAGCGGTCATCTTGTAGATGGTCTCATCGAAAGAGACGAGGCCACGTTCTTTCACGAATGTTTCCAAGTAGCGTGAATTGGTGGCATAGCTGCGCGGGTGCGGTTTGCCCGACGAGAGCGGTCCGGTGGTTCGTAGCGAACTACCGTCTGAGCACACGGCCATCAATCGCCACTGAGCGATCGCCTCAACATCAGATTCTTCCATCGATTCCAAGACGTATGATCCGTCGGACTGCTCGTACAAGCGGAGCGCGGCTTCAGCAGGTTCACATCGCATCTCCAATCCGATCTCTTCCAGACTCATGCCTTCGTAGTCGGAGTTCGGTGGGAAGTGGGCGACTACGGAACCGGCGGCACCGTGGTTGCGGCTGATGTAGTACTCGGTATCGACGCGCATCTTGGCGCGCAGGTCGTCGTCTTGCAGGCGTTCGAGTGTCTCTTGCCTGCCGCCGGTCAGGGACCAGCGAGCGAACATCGCGCCGCTGAAGCC
>VXTA01000224.1:0-841 GCA_009837685.1 Chloroflexota bacterium
ATGCAGAACGAACCAGCGTTGGTAGAGGATGCCGCTGAGGCTACGATCCGCGCATGTGCCTGGCTCACCGAAGTCAAGAACGAAGAACTCGACGAGGACGAGTTCGACAACCTCGATGACGATGAGGAGGACGACGAACAAGACGGTGAAGACGAAGAGGAACAGGATCTGCAAGGGATAATCCAAGCTTTCATCGAGTCGATGCAACCGGGCGAAGGCTACGGCGAAGACGATGAGGAGAGTGGTGAAGAATCGGAAGACTTCGAAACCGGGGACGAGCAGGACTACTCTTCGCCCCAAGAAGTCGACTACCGCGGTGAGTTCAAGCCGGAGCTGTCGCAACTGCTTTCTCAGGCCCAGATGATGGACGGCGCCGAGTTCGCTGACGACGACATGGGCGAAATGACGCCGCTTTCCCAAGAGCAGCTAGAGCAGATGATGAAGAACTCCGCGGAGGTCGACATCCAAGAGGGGCAAGACGGCGAAGAGATGTCGTCTGAACTCGCGGAGATGCTCGAAAACCTCCTCAAGGAGATGCAGCGACGCGATCCGCAGGCCCAGAGCCAATCTTCAGGCCCGATGCAACACGTTGACGAGGACGGCGGCCCACTAACTGCGAACGGCACGGATCAGTTCGTCTACGACGAGTGGGACTTCAGGGCTAACGAGTATCGACCGCGTTGGTGCATGGTGCACGAGAAGGAAATGAGCAGCGGCGACACTGGTTTCTACCGCGACACACTTGTCGAACGCGCATCTCTCTTGACGATGATCAAGAAGCAGTTCGAGCTCGTGATGCCGGAGATGTACCGCAAACAGAAGCGGCTGGAAGACGGCGAAG
>VXTA01000224.1:851-1617 GCA_009837685.1 Chloroflexota bacterium
CGTCATCGACCTGCGAGTCGGTGCAACCCCCGACGAGAAGATCTACTGGCGTCGCAACAAGACTGAACGATCAGTGGCTGTTGCGTTCCTACTCGATATGTCCGCTTCCACCGCGGAGGCGATCGAAGAAGCTAAACGTCCCAATGATGATTGGGGTGCGCCCGACGATCCGGTCGAATACATGGTCTGGCTCCGCTCGCGCCGCACCGAAGGATTGCGGAAGTCGTACAAGCGCATCGTGGATGTCGAGAAAGAAGGCGTTGTCCTCCTGGTAAATGCGCTCGAAACACTAGGGGACGACTACGGAATTTACGGATTTTCGGGCTACGGCCGGGAAAACGTCGAGTTCTACGTCATCAAGGACCTTGACGAGAAGTTCACAGAGGAAATCCCTCGTCGTATTGATCGCATCGCGCCTCTGCACGCAACCCGCATGGGACCGTCGATCCGCCATGCCACCAAGAAGCTCGCCGACCAAGATTCGCGCTCGCGATTCCTCTTCCTCATCTCCGACGGACGCCCCCAAGACCGCGGCTACAGCCGAGAGGGAGTCGAGAAGGAATACGCGGTGCATGACACCCGCATGGCCCTGATGGAAGCAAGACGCGAAGGCATAGTCCCGTTCTGTCTAACCGTGGACAAACAAGGGCACGACTACTTGAAAGTCATGATGGACGACTTCAACTATGAAGTCCTGCCAGATGTCAGCATGTTGCCGCAACGCTTGCTGATGCTCTACAAGCGCTTGACAACTTGAGATAGTAGG
>VXTA01000224.1:1627-4166 GCA_009837685.1 Chloroflexota bacterium
ATAGTAGGCGGCCGTGGCGAAACTCCCGTCATTTCCATGCTCTATCAGTCATTCCCGCGCAGGCGGGAATCCAGAGGGGTGGGGAACGGGATCCGAGGCGAAAAGACTTCCCATCGCACGTCTGAATGCATCGAACGACATCGTGTCTGTGTGTGTAGACTAGCGAATCAAACCTACGCCACGTCTAATTCAGAGCGATTACGGGGGTGTTCGGAAAAGCTATAGGATATCGTGCGATGAAGCAGTGTTCAATGAAATCGAGGTTGAAATTGGCGCAGGGCGTCGCTCTCATCGGAGTGATTATCGTAGTCGGAACTCTATTGCTAGAGCCCGGGGCATCCGCGCTTGCCCAAAAGCCGACCCCGCAGCCTACCGGGTCGATACAGGAGATAACCGCGTCGACACCAAACCTTACGCTGACCGTTGGCGACACCGTCGTGCTTTCCATTAACGTGATCGGACGACAAGACATTGAGGACCAACGCTTGGCCGATGACATCAAATTCGATTGGTCAGTATCAGGAGGGCAGTTGTCAGACGGTGCCGACGGCACGTCAGTGTCCTATACAGCTCCCGCTGACCCCGGTATCTATAGTGTGACGGTTTCGCCGAGGTCAGGATGTGTCGGCACTGGTTTAGCCTGCACTGCGACGTTCCGGCTCACAGTTCGCCGACCAGGCGAGGCGACCGGGCCCGACGCACCGCCTCGCAATCCTGAGGGAGAAATCCCAGCGATACTGACCGCTTCTGGAGGCGGGCAGTACGAAGTCTTCACCCCTGAAGAGGGAGGAACCTTTACGAGTGAAAACTTCTCAGTCTCCGCAGGAAACGGAATAGTCCCCAACGATGAAATCATCGGAGTTCGCATGGCCGAAGACGGTTCCGCTTCCAACGCCGGGATGTCACATCACCGCTACACCCTCAGCGGCAACCAGTACAGAGTCTCCGTCATCGATGCAGAACGCGCGCCGATACTGTCCTACAACCTGAACGGTACCGTCGCCGTCTGCATCCCGGTGCCCGGGGAACTGCGTACTAACATCTCAAGCTTGGAAATGGTCACCAAAAATAGCAACGGCACATTGACAGTAATGTCGTCATCGGTGCGAATAAGCCCATCGCTCATCATCTGCGGAAACACCAGCACGTTGCCAGCCACTATAGCCGTTGGCATACGAGGCACACCCCCACCATTGCTTGAACCCGACCCCGAACCGACCGAAATGCTACCCGCGACTGGCGGTGCTACTCCATCGTCGGCTAGCGCGCTAGTTTGGGCGTTTCTCCTTGGCATCGCACTCATCTCGATAGGAACGCTGTGCCTGCGAATCCTAGATCGCGACGAGTTTAACCGCGCCTAGGTATAGATAGATTGAACGAGATACGCGCTAAGGCAACCGTGCTGCGCTCCCTGCTGGCATGGATTAGCGTGGCCGCGGGTTTGGTGCTGCTAGTTTGGGGCGTAGGAGGAGCGGCTTACGCACAGCCGTCGGAAGATGGGGTGATGATTCAGGAAATCAAACCCGTTGTACCCGTTTTGAACCTCGGTCGTGGCGACAGAGTGCTGTTGTGGGTCACGGTACTAGATTCGGATGGAGTTGAGCATCAAAGCCTACCTTCTGCCGTCGACCTGATCTGGTCCGCAACCCATGGCGAGCTAGAAGTCTTTTACGACACTACACGCGCAATACATGTCGCTTCTCGGAGCCCTGGGAACTATACAGTAACCGTGTCGGCCGGATCAGAGTGCATCGGCGAAGCGGCGGAATGTACTGCGACTTTTACGATCAGGGTCAGGACTGGCGGTGGCTGTCACTGGCTTGGTATCCCCCCTGCGGCACCAACAACCCTCATCGACGCTGAAGGAATCGAATACGAGGTCTTTAAGCCCTGGAGAAAAGGGAGGATCGAAGGTAGCGACTTCCGGATATTAACGGGATGTCGCGTCGTGCCGGAAGGCGAATACATCGGTGTTCGAATGTTTCAGAACGGTCCGGCATCAAACGCTGGCATGTCGCATCACACGTACACGCTCAGCGGCAATCAATACAAAATATCCATCGTCGATGCCGAGGTAAAACCCATCACCTCCTACACTCTCAACCACGATGTGGAGGTGTGCATACCCGTTCCGGACGAACTCCGTTCCAAACTCTCGAGCACTGTGATGGTCAACAAAAACGACGATGGCACACTAACAGAGATTTCGTCATCGGTACGAATAAGCCCGTCGCTCATCGTATGCGGCTACACAAGCACCTTGCCAGCCACTTTAGCGGCTGGCGTACCAGGTACACCGCCCGAGACGCTACCCGCGACTGGCGGTGCAGTACCAGTGTCTCAAGGGATCATTGCATGGGCGCTTCTTGTAGGTGTAGCGCTAATCGCTACCGGCACATTCGCCTCCACGTACCGCCATCGTCCCCACGGGGCATCCGATAAAACTAAGTCGGTCTTTGAGAAGCGGTGAGCGGCTATTGTTGTTGCAACTCGAACATCGCCAGCATCTTGTCCGCCCAATCCTTGTCAACCCTGATGA
>VXTA01000094.1 GCA_009837685.1 Chloroflexota bacterium
GGCCACGGCTTGCGGCGGAGCGATGCCGCAGAAGATCTCGTAGTCGATCAACTCGGTAACTTCTGGTTCATCACCGCAGAGCTTGCAGTCGGGGTTACGCCGAACTTTGATTTCGCGGAACTCCATCGTGAGCGCGTCAATAATCAACATGCGACCAGAGAGCGTCTCGCCAATGTCCATCGCGATCTTGATGGTTTCGAGGGCTTGAATCGAGCCCACGAGCCCAGGCAATGCTCCGATCACTCCCGCCTCGGCACAGTTCGGGACCTCGCCGGGTGGTGGCGGGTCTGGGAACAGGCATCGATAGCATCCTTTGCCCGGAAGATACGTGGCAGCTTGGCCATCGAACACCAGGATGGCACCGTCTACGAGTGGCTTGCCAGCGAGGTAGGCCGCATCGTTGACGAGGTAACGCGTCGCAAAGTTATCAGCGCCATTGACCACGATGTCGTAGTTCGGGATGATGTCCATCGCGTTGCCGGCATTGATGGGCTCTTCGTGCGTGATGACGTTGACTTCGGGGTTGTGAGCCTCAAGCGTCTCCTTGGCGGAGATGACCTTGCGGCGACCAACATCAGCGTCAGTGTGCAATATCTGTCGTTGCAAGTTGCTCACGTCTACGGTGTCGAAATCGACGATACCGATGGTTCCTACGCCTGCCAGTGCCAGATAGAGAGAGACCGGAGAACCAAGACCGCCAGCGCCAACGACCAGAACCTTGGCTCCGACAAGTGCGCGCTGACCAGCACTGCCCACGTTGGGCATTATCAGATGTCGGCTGTAGCGTTGAACTTGTGCCGGAGTAAGCGCTGGTGCGGCTGCTACGCTACCGTTAGAACTACCGTTTACGGAACCATTTGTGCTTTGCATTGGAGCGACCTTCGATCGGCATTCTGCCTGCAACTGACGTTTCAACCACAGACCAGGTAATGGCGCTACGATTTCTTTCGACGAGTAAGCGTGATTCTATCCCATCAAACTGAGGGAGAAATAACTCCGTTCCGTGCTTCGGAGCGCGAGACGAGGTGGCTGACGGGAGCTATACCGAGGCACCGACGTTCATCTCCAAGTTTTGAACGCCTTCGAGCTTCTGCTGCTTTCTCACCAGATCATCGATTTTGATTTGGAAAAGGTAGTCGAGGAGCATCTGCTCAACGTCGCCCCACAGCTCGCGTTGCGAACACGCTCCGGAAATGAGACAAGCATCCGGTTCTGAGAGACAGTCGATCGCCGAGAAGGTGTGATCAACGCAGTCGACGACCTTGCCGACGGTGATATCCGCTGGAGATTTCGCCAATCTTATTCCGCCACCAGGCCCGCGTCGGGATTCGACTAGTCCAGACCTTACCAAGTCGGCGGATATGCGTAACAGATAGGGTTCTGGGATGTGCTGCTGCTTCGCGATGTTAGACGTAGGCGTATACCCTCCTTCCGGTTGCATAGCCAGAAATACAAGTATGCGGACCGCATAGTCCACTCTCATCGGTATCAACATGACGATTGGTCGCGCGAAGCGTAGGCTTCGTCATTTAGATGGCTCGCCACCAATTTGTCCGGATCGGTATGCTTTGACGAGCGTTGAGTTGCGATTGCCCAAAGTATACCAACGAGGCATAGCGAATCATTCAATTCTGCGACTAAGTTGGAATGTGTGCATTCGCAGATTAGAATCGAGGGTTGCTGAACATCGCGATGCGCCCCATTAGCAACTTGAGCGCATCTAACACCGATCACTACCCTATATACGGGAGCAAATTTGAAATGGCCGACCTGGTGCTGAAAGCCGATCCTCGTACTGCGATGGGCAAGAAAAACCGCGCCTTGAGAGCAAGTGGCATCATTCCCATCCACGTATATGGGCTCCACGATGCTCCGCAATCGCTACAAGCTGAAGGTCGCCGACTAATCAGCGTTGTACGCGAAGCAGGACGCACATCCCCGGTGATCGTAGAAACCGACGATGGCAGCACTGATGTCACCCTGGTCAGAGAGATTGCTACGCATCCAGTGTCGGGAGACGTTTTGCATGTTGATTTTTTGCGAGTTGACCCGAATCAAACGGTAGAGGCACCTGTGCCTGTGATTCTCTTCAACCAAGACATCGCGCCCGGCACTCGGGGCGGCGCAGGCTTCGTCACTCAAGGCGTGTACGAAATCGTGTTGGAGGCTCGCCCGGGCAATATCCCGCAATCCCTGGAAGCCGACTGCATCGTGTTGGAATCCTTTGACGACGCAATCTTGGCATCCGATTTGGAATTGCCAGAAGGAGCTGTTCTAGCCGGCGATCCGGAAGAGCGCATCGCCTGGATACAGCCGCCTCGGGTCATCGAAGAGGACCTCATTGACGAAGAGGTAGAAGAAGGCGAAGAGGGCGAAGAAGGCGAAGGGGAAGCCGAGGGCGAACCGGAAGAAGCCGAAGAGTAGTATTGCTCGGCGCATTTCGCTCGTCGGCAAGATCAGTTTGCGCGTTCTGGTCGCTGACGGAACGCGGTCAGTGTTGATGCAAACTGACTCACGCTGTTGGTCGCTTGTTGCGTACCTCGTCGCGTATTGCGTAAGATTTAACGAGAAGCAACAATGTGAATCGCGTTGAATCGACAGAGTTCTTCGCTCGAACGATTGAACCCATATGGCAGGGCATTTATGTAAATGCCGACGCATTTAAAACACCCAGATCTAGGGAATATGGGCGAACGAGCGTTCCGAGTGGATCTGTTCCGACGCGATTCCGACGCAGGTAACTGCGGCTACAACTAAGGAGTCACTTCATGAATCCTGCCTTAGTAGCCGGCCTCGCAAGCGTGTCTGCGTTGGTGTTTCTGATTGTCGGAGTGGCACTCGGCTATTGGGGCAACTCGCGCCTCAACTCAAGGGCCATGAAGGCGACAGAAGATGCACTGACGCAACAGATTGAACAGGCGCGGACTCGAAGCAACGAGATTCTCAAAGAATCACAACTCAGAGCAGAAGAATTTCGAAAAGAGATCGAAACAGAAAGGACAAACTCGGCAAGGCAAACCCGACGCGAACGGCGCGATCTACAACGCATCCAACGACGGATAGATAGGTCCGCCGAAGAGTTGCGTACGCAACAAACCGACTTGAAGGCTTTCGAAGAACGATTGCAAAAAGAGGACGAAGAGTTGCGCGAACGCACCGCAACTGAACTCGAACGCGTCTCCGGCATGTCGAAGGATTCTGCCAAGGATCTTCTGTTCAAGCGTGCGGAAGACGAAAATGCCTACGAGTTCAAGCGTCGCTTCCGCGAAGCCGAACTCCGGTACCAAGACGAGGCCGACGAACGAGCGCGCGAAATCTTGGCGGCGTCTTTGCAGCGCCTGGCTTCCGACGTAGTCGGAGAAGCTTCGGTGACCAGTATTCCGATACCGTCGGAAGATGTCAAAGGGCGCTTGATCGGACGCGAGGGGCGAAACATCCGGGCGATCGAATCCAACACTGGCGTCGACCTGTTGGTTGACGATACGCCTGATACGGTAGCGATTTCCTGTTTCGATCCCATCCGTAGAGAAGTTGCCCGTGTGGCATTGGTTCGCCTCATCAAGGACGGCCGTATCCAACCCGCGCGCATCGAGGATGCCGTCCGGAAATCACAGCGAGAGGTTGATGTCGCGGTGCGAAAGGCGGGGGAAGATGCCGTCCTCGACGTGGGCATCAGGGGGCTCCATCCGGAACTCACCAAGATGATGGGTCGGCTCAAATACCGCTACTCCTACGGTGAAAACGTCCTACTGCACTGCACTGAAGTCGGACACATCTCGGGCATGCTGGCATCTCAGATCGGTGCCAACGCCCAAACTGCGAAGACGGCGGGTTTCCTACATGACATCGGCAAAGCACTGACTCACGAAGTTGAAGGGCCACACGCCGAGATCGGCGCCGACCTTGCGGCTGAATACGGAGTGCGCGACAACATCGTCGTCGCGATCCGGGAACACCATGACCGCGAAATGACGACACCGGTTTCGTTTTTGGTAGCTGCCGCCGACGCGATCAGCGCCGCCCGTCCCGGAGCTCGTAGCGATACCAACGAAAACTACCTGAAACGCCTCAACGAACTCGAGAGCGTGGCACGAGGTTTTGACGGTGTTCGACGAGTATTCGCCATTCAGGCCGGGCGAGAGG
>VXTA01000286.1 GCA_009837685.1 Chloroflexota bacterium
CTTGAGGTGCGCGACGACGCAAGAAAATTCCTATCACGCCTAAAAAACTTCCAGTTTGCCGGCCGCGCGTTACGTGACCCGATTACCAAGGAGCCGGTAGTTTATACCGAGAATCTATTTGTCAAATTCAAGGATGATCTGGCTGCGAAGGCCTGCGAAAACCTATTGAACTCGGAAGGTCTGACGATCAAGCGCAAACTGCCCTTTGCCAAAAACGCCTATTTCGCAGAAGCCGTCGGGCGGGGGCTGGAAGTCTTCGAAATTGCAAACCGATTGGCAGAACATAGCGATGTTGAGGCCAGTCACCCTGAACTGATCCGCGAGAGAAAGTTCCGTGCCGCACATGATCGTCAGTGGCACCTCAAGCGTAGCATTGTTAACGGCCAGGTTGTCGATGCCCATGCCAATGTCGTGGCGGCATGGCCCTATGCCACAGGCACCGGTGTTACGATTGCCGTGATTGATGACGGGGTCGATATCGACCATGTGGAGTTCGCTTCGGCCGGGAAGATTGTTGCACCCCGCGACGCCAGCATCGGCACCGATGATCCACGCCCCAAGGATCCCTATGCGAATTGGGACGTCTATGATGATCACGGAACAGCCTGCGCCGGGGTAGCCTGTGCCGATGGAGTCGATGGGGCCAGCGGCGTTGCGCCAGGGGCGAGTTTGATGCCGATCCGGCTGTCGTCGAACCTTGGCTCAATAGAGGAGGCAGAGGCGATCTATCACGCCGTCAGCAACGGGGCCGATGTTATCTCGTGCAGTTGGGGGCCGCCGGATGGGGAGTGGTGGAACGCGTCCGACCCCACCCATATAACCCCGTACGACCTTCCTTACAGCACCATGCTGGCCTTGCAGCACGCGGTAGAACAGGGCCGCAACGGAAAGGGTTGTGTCATCGTCTGGGCTGCTGGCAACGGCAACGAAAGCGCTGATCTGGACGGCTATGCAAGCAGCCCGATGGTGATCAGCGTCGCGGCTTGCAACGACACCGGAAAGCGAAGCGTTTACAGCGACTTCGGCGAAAGCATCTGGTGCGCGTTCCCAAGCGGTGATACAGGGCATGCTCCTTTTGGCCATCCCGAACCCCTGACGGACGGGATTTGGACCACGGACCGGTCCAACACTGCCGGATACAATCCCGGTCGCCAGTTTGATTGGGAGCCGACACCGCAGGGGGACGAAGCGGGCAACTACACCTCCACTTTTGGCGGCACATCAAGCTCTACGCCTGGAGTCGCGGGACTGGCGGCGCTTTTGCTGGAGAGAGAGCCGGACCTAACCTGGCAAGAGGTCAAGGATCGTCTGCGTATGTCCTGCAAGGTCATCGACTCCGCAGGCGGCAATTATGATTCCAACGGACATAGCCCCTACTACGGCTACGGTCGCCCGGACGCGCTGGCACTGCTGGAGATCAGCCCAACGCCGCGCGGGCGCTTACCAGCGGCGCCTGTCGCGGATGATCTGGCCGCGGTCCGGGCGGAGGCGGATCGACTGTTTTCCACGCTAAAAAGGCCGTCCGCTTTTTCGCGATCCATCGCATCCAGGCGTCCCACGGTCCGTCGGTTTTCGCAGTTCGATCCCGATCACAAAGCGGCAAGCATGTGGCTTCAGATGGGGCTGCATCTGGCCAAGGACTCCTCAGGCGGTTCAGAGGTTGAACGGCTGCGGGCTGTCCTGGGCTTCGCGGGCCGGCATATGCGCCGCGTCGATCCCGAATCTGTGCGCCATGCCCTGTCTATCTTTGTCACACACGACCCGCTCGGGCGACTGCTGTCACCGCCTCGCGCTGTGCATCGGTCTCCGTCTCGGTTCTCTCCCAGCAGTACGGCGCGCGGAACTATCGCGCCGCACCCCGAGATCGCGATGGACTACTGGCGCGAAGATGCCCTGGCTAACGAGCACCATGAGCACTGGCATCAGGTCTACCCGAACCAAGGCATTCTGGACGAAGCGAATGCTCAGGCTGTGCTGGGCCCAGTAGGTTGGCAGGAGGTTGTGAACAAGTTCATCGCTTCGGGCGATAACTTCAGGGTCTTCAACGAGAGCCTCACGGGCGAGGAATTGCGGGCGCTCTTCGTGCTCAACGATCGTCATGGGGAGTTGTTCATCTACATGCATCAGCAGATGCTCGCCCGTTATGACGCGGAACGTCGGGCCGTAGGCCTTGGCCCGGTTGAACCGCTGGATCTGGATACAGGCGAGATCGACGTGGGCTACCAACCCTCGGCAGAAGTGATGCTGGCCACTGGCTTCGGCGGGCGCCCCGCCAATACGACGCTTGAAGAAAACGACCGGTCCGCGTTGAAATCCTGGACGCTGGACCTGGAGGAGGCCATCGAAAACGGTGTCCCCGACACGGCAACGGGTGCGCTTAGGCCATTGAATCTCGAAACCTTTGGGCGCGGGATCGAGGCGACAGATGCCCGGCAGACCGCATCGGTCGATCTGTCTGGGTTAGGGAATCTGCACAATGTTGGGCATGGGGTGATATCGAACCTGTCCGGGCCCGCTGGTGGTGTTATGAGCTCTACCGAGACTGCGATCCGGGATCCCGCATTCTGGCGCTGGCACAAACTGATCGACAACTTGGCTGCGGACTTCCAGACACAGCAGCCGCCCTTCATCTACGATGATCGTCCGCCGGTGGTATTCGCAAATGGGTCGGCTGACTTTGGTCTTGTCCGGCTGCCTCTGGGGCATGACGGCGTTGAACGCGATGCTGTCGAAGCTGCACTGTCCGGTTTGGGTGACGATCACGATTTGGGCGGCGGGCTTCTGGATATTGGGTCCGGACTTACATTGGAGCGCTCGCTACTGACCTATTTCAAAGAACGCGAGCAGGAGATTCCAGCACCGGAAGAGGGTCTGTCAATCCCAAGCGCACCGCAGACCATCCGCTATCTAGCGCATGAGCCCTTTGGCTATGCGATGCGTGTGCTTAATACGGCCCCGGCCGCGGTCACATGCACCTTCCGGGTATTCCTGTGTCCCACAGATCGAAGCGGAACCGCCCGGAACTGGATCGAGATGGACAAGTTTGTGCGCAACCTCGGCCCAGGCCTGAACGTCTTGTTCCAGGCGGATGCGGCCTCCTCAGTGATCAACAAGCCAGCCGAGGATCTGGCCGACCCCATCTCACCGAGCGGTCCGGGCGAAACACCAGGCGCGATCTGCGATTGCGGCTGGCCCTACACACTGCTCGTGCCGCGTGGTGACGAAGGGGACGGCGCCGACTATGTTGTTGCCGTCGTTGTGACGGATACGAACATCGATCTTGTCGCGTCGGACAACTCTTGCGGTTCGATGAGCTTTTGCGGGGCGACCGACCGCTACCCCGATACGCGCGAGATGGGATACCCGTTTTCACGACCTTTCGCTTCGCCGGTTCTCGACGTGATTTCGAGCGAACCTCAGATGGTGTGGTCTGGCATCAAGATATTGCATGCAAGCACAGCACCCGCAAGCGGCTGACCGAAGTGCAAAAATTTTGACTGCCTCAATGGGTGTCGACTTTTGCCAGTGTGTCCGCCGTAGCGACGGCCGAACTGAGAGAGTTGTCGGAAACCTTCGTGTAAATCTCGGTCGTCGCTATACTTGCATGTCCGAGAAGACGTTGGACCAGTCTAATGTCGACACCTTCCTCGATCAGCATCGTAGCAGCTGAATGTCGGAATTGATGTGGAGTAAGGTGAGGTTCAATTCTTAAAGACTTGGATAGCGTCCTTAGGCGTTTCCGAAAGGCTTGCGAGGTGAGACGATCACCTTTTGCGTTTGTGAACAGCCAAGCCTGCGAGCCGGCCATATCGCAGCGGATTTCCCAGAAACGCCTGAAGTCGGTTTGCAGTCGATCATTCGCGACATAGACTATGCGCTCGCGGTCGCCCTTTCCGCGGACCCGAATTTGCGTTGCGGTGCCGGTAACGTCGCAAACATGGAGCGAAGTCAGCTCTCCGATCCGTAGCCCTGTGACGGTCAGCAGCCTCACAATCAGACCTGTGATCTGCAAGGCTGGGATTTCCCTCAGTGTGGATGGCTTTTCGCCGGGGCTCAGCTGGACGATGCGTTGAGCCGACCTGAAACCGGCCCCGAGTGTTGCGCGATCAACAGGGCGGGGGA
>VXTA01000011.1 GCA_009837685.1 Chloroflexota bacterium
CACGTCCTGCATGTTCTCAAGGCGCCGTATTTCTCCGGTATCGCCGATCTGACCGCCGCGCGCGGCGTAGAACGGGGTTTCAGCGAGTATGATCTCGACTTTGTCACCCGTTGACGCTTCGTTCAAAAGCTGGCCGTCTTTCACAATACCGATGACCTCGGAGTCGGCGGTCAATGTCCGGTAGCCGAGGAACGGAACCTCTTCGATTCCGAAGGAGCGGTAGAGATCGTCGGCACCAGTATCAGATGAGAACATACTGGCCGATGCGCGGGAACGTGCACGGAGCGCCTCCATCTCGGCATCGACGGCTTCTATGTCCACTTCAATGCCTTGCTCCGACGAGATTTCGGCGGTCATCTCGATGGGAAAGCCGTATGTGTCGTAAAGGCGGACGACGGATTCACTGGGGACGTTGGAATCGCCAGAGGATTTGGATGCGGCGATAACCTCATCAAGCATTCGGGAACCTTGGTCGAGGGTCGACTCGAACGATTCCTCTTCGCGCTGCAGGACGTGTTGCACGAACGACAGGTTGCTGTGCAGTTCGGGGTAGACGTGCGACATCTGTGAGGAGGTAGCTTCGGCGATCTGAGGCAGGATGGGGCCAGAGAGGCCGAGTTCTCGCCCGAAGAGCATGCCGCGACGAATGACGCGTCGGAGGACGTATCCCCTGCCCGTGTTGCCGGGAACGACCCCGTCGGAGATGAGGAACGACGCCGAACGTCCATGCTCAGCGACAACTCGGATGGCGCGGTCGGTCTGCTCATCATCGCCGTAAGTCAGGCTAGCGCGATTGGCAACCAGATCGATCAGGGGACCGAAAATGTCGGTTTCGTAAACGTTGTTTTTCCCTTGGAGGATCTGTACCGTCCGCTCCAAACCCATTCCGGTGTCGATGTTCTTCTTCGGCAGCAGTTCATCGTTGCCTTGGCGGTCACGGTAATACTGAGTGAAGACGAGATTGTAGAACTCTAGGAAGTCGTCGGAGATGCCCGGTCCCCAGGTTGTTCCGCGGGCGTGAGAGTCGATGGGCGGGATGTCGTCGAGGTCGCCAAGGTAGTAGTTGAGTTCGCTGCAGGGGCCACATGCGCCCTCATCTCCAGCAGGCCCCCACCAGTTATCTTCGTCGCCGAGGCGCGAGATGCGATCGGCGGGAATACCGAGATCGAGCCAAATCTGGTTTGCTTCGTCGTCGTTGGTGTAGATGGTGGCGTAGATGCGTTCAAAATCCATGCCGTAAACGCCAAGGCAAAGTTCGAGCGCCCATTTGCACGATTCGGCTTTGAAGTAGTCGCCAAATGAAAAGTTTCCCAGCATCTCGAAGAGCGTGAGGTGGGAGACGTCGCCGACTTCTTCGATGTCAGTCGTGCGGAAACTCTTTTGGGCGGTGGTTATGCGAGGGGATGGTGGTGTCAACTCGCCCGAGAAGTAGGGTTTGAATGGCACCATTCCAGCGGTTGTAAGGAGCAGAGTCGGGTCGCCCGCAGGTATCAGCGATGCAGATGGCAGACGCAAGTGTTCACGTTCCTCGAAGAATGTGAGGAAATGTTCGCGGATTTCGTCGGCGGTAAATGTTCGGTCAGGCATCGTGCAGGCAGAATCGGGAGTCTTGACATATCAATTTTAAGCGTTGCCACATCGTGCCCAATCGGGATTGTCGCGGCTTACGTCGATGGCGCGCTTGAAGATGGCAAGCACCGCGTCGGTTTTGGCAGACGATGGTGAGAGGTTCGGCTAGCGATGGCGATGCGCGGGATTAGAATCGTTTACATGCGCGGGCCTGTAGCCCAGTTCGGCAGAGCAGCGGACTTTTAATCCGCAGATCGTGGGTTCGAATCCCACCGGGCCCACCAAATTCCGGTCAAACTAACGCCAACTGGCCAACCATCCGGCGTATAGAGTCTCGCACGTCCCTCCGAAACGTACGGCCAAACTCTCTGTGAACGCAGTTCCTTGGCGGACATCATCGATCAACGCTAACAACCCTTGGTGACCGTGGTAATGCTTGAGATAACGAACGAATTCCATCGAAGTGCGATAAAACATCCTTATTTCAGAATGAGAACCGCCGAACCTGAAATGGCAGAATTCTTCCGGTTTCATCAAGTCGTGTCGCTTGAGCCAAACAATTGAACGGTTCCCGATCCTGTAGATCCTCTTTTGGCGACCTTCGTTTTCGTAAATCTGAGCAAATCCCTCGTGGAACCATAGGGGCACCGAATAGAACGCGGTTCGTCCAATCGTGTGACACAACATCGCGTGCGCCATCTCGTGCACTGGGGTCTGAGTGGAATCGTTCTCAGCCAGCGGATCTATCGCTTCTTCGAGCGGCACAAAGACGACAGCTCCTTCTGCGTCGCAGACCATGGACCCTGCCGACAACGGGCGTCCAGTACCGATGTGATAGTCATTCAGGGTTTCGAAAATATGGAGGTCGATTGGTGTCTTGAAATGTGTTGCTGGCATCTCGGAACTGATTCGGTTGCGGGCCCATTCGAATTCGGCCAACGTTCTGTCAAACCTCGAAATATCTAGGTCTTCCCCGTAGGTAGTCACATCGAATTGTTGAAGAGCGGCATCGGATGCTGCGCGGATCCGCGATTGCTCCAACCGGTCCATCCCGATAAGGAATCCGATCACGATGAGCAATAAACAGATTGCAATCACCGCGTTCAGTTTCGCAGATGTTTCGGGCCAGTTAACGCGACTGAAGACGTGCCCTAATGGCTTCCTCAACATCGCGAACAGACTCATTGGCACCACGGCGGCGAGCGTTGCCACGGCGATCGACGCTACCACAGTTGATCTGAAATCATGACCTAGAGGAACGCAATCGACAGTGAAAAACAAGATAAACAGACAGCAGAGTAGAAAGGTCATGAACCATTGCTTGGCGAATTCCGTCCATCTGGGACGAACCCCGTCACAAATCTTCGATGCGTGGTTCCAGAAATTCAACTGATTTGCGCTGATAGTTTGCCGAACGGAATGAAGAACTTTGGAAACCACTATTCTCATCTAATAGGCTTTGGATGGGCTCTGCCCAGTTCATCAGATTCTGTGCTAAAACCCATACCTTGATAATTTAAATCGCCGCGCGTACCGTTGAGACATGGCTCTTAGCCAGTCAAAAGCCGTCGCGGCGTCCGAAACTTACTTCAATCACCTGCGCTTGATCCGTGCATCAGGCGGCGGAACCGATGAGCGTTCCTACTATACCCCGTTGACGAACCTTCTCAATGCGATTGGAGATTCGTTACGTCCCAAAGTCTTTTGCGTCGACGAACTCGCCGAGCAAGGTGCGGGTCACCCCGACCTCGGACTATACGCTGCCAGCCAGCTGCAGCGCCGCCGTCCTAAGCAGGGGCAAATTCCAGAACGCGGTGTCGTTGAGGTGAAACCGTCCCACGACGACGCTTGGTTGACCGTCGATACCGACCAAGTGAGTCGGTACTGGGATCGTTACCGCTTGGTCCTAGTAACGAACACGCGCGACTTTGTTTTGCTTGGCGAGAATTCAGAAGGTAGACCGACCAAGTTGGAGACTTTCCAGACGGCTCAATCCTCGGAGGAATTCGAAGAACTTCTCCGAACGCCTCAAGCATTTGCCAACAAAGTCGGTGTGCGGCTCGGAGAATACTTAAGCAGGATTCTTTCTCATCAAGCATCGCTCGCGGAACCTCGGGATTTGGCGTGGTTTTTGGCTTCATATGCGAGAGATGGTTTGTCGCGTGTTGAGGCAGCAGGAGACGTTCCCTCGCTCGAGGCTCTACGGTCGGCATTGGAAAACGCGCTCGGCATTCGTTTCGAAGGCGAACGCGGAGCGGCATTCTTCCGTTCCACTTTGATGCAGACGCTCTTCTATGGTGTGTTCTCGGCTTGGGTACTGTGGGCTAGAGACAATCCGACAAATTCAGAATCTTTCAATTGGCGAACAGCCTCATGGCACCTACGTGCTCCGGTTATCCGTGCGTTGTTCTTCCAACTGTCAAACCCAGGGCAGTTAGAGCCGTTGGGTCTTGTGGAGTTGATGGACTGGGCTTCGGCTACCCTCGACCGTGTCGATCGCATATCGTTCTTTGG
>VXTA01000102.1 GCA_009837685.1 Chloroflexota bacterium
CTCCTAGCGAATAGTGTGTATGCATTGGAGTCCAGGAGAATTTTCATCTCCACATCGACTCATCGACCGTACGGAGTTCGCGTACCGCCGCATCAATTTCCGCCGCCTCTTCAGGAGTCATAGTCCCGATGAAATCGTCTAACGAATTACCCACTTTCCCGTTCGATGGAGCTTCCTCGTCGAGCTCAGCTCCTTTGCGCAGCAACTTTAGTGCCGCTTCGTTCTCCGTACTGTCATCTCGACGAGCTACGCGCCGAATCTTCGCGACGAGATCGTCATCGAGTTCGTTCAAGGTCATCGTGTTCATATCACCGCCCCTGCTTCATAAAACGATTTGTTCAGTATTCATTATGCCAGTGTGCCCGATTCGAACGCGCTCAACCGCGCCTCAGACGCGCTATTTCAAGCGCAACGCACTTCGCAACTCCACCACATTCTCAATCTCGATATCCGGCGCTGGAGCATCATCCGGATACCGCTCTGTCACGCGAATCCACGCCGTCTTCATTCCAACTCCAACCGCTCCAGTGATATCGGTGTATGGATTATCCCCGACAAAGAGTATCTCGGACGGCTCAATATCGTCGATGCCTTCGAACGAGAGCTTCAAACGGCGAACGGCTTCTTGATAGATGCGCGGATCGGGTTTGTCTGCGCCGAATAGGCGCGACACGATGGCGAAAGGAACGACGTCGACGTAGCCGCTGTGTTCGAGTTTGATGACTTGGGATTTCTTGCCGTTCGTGACGACAGCCCATGGAAACCCGGCATCGTTCAATTCTTCGACGAATTCCATCGCCCCTTCGATCGGCTTCGCCTGTCTGCCCAAAGTGCCAAAGAACCAATTCACGAACGCGACGGGCTCTAACGGAACTGACGGCCATCGCTCGGTGATGAGTAGCGCGGCGTCCTGCGCGTCGATTGTCCCGTGGGGCGAGAGCGACCAGAAAAAGTCTATGGCTTCGCCCCAATCGGTCGTTGAGTTGATGTCTGGATGGGTGTCGTAGAACTCCCGAAAAGTCGCTTCGAACGCCGTGGTTCGATCCAGCAGCGTGTCGTCTAGATCGAACAGCGCAGCACGAATATGTCGGGAGTCAAGCGTCAATTAGTTGTCTACCGAAGCCTGCAGGAGTATTTCGACGGTCACTTCGTCTTCGACAGTGAAGAATTGGCTTACCGGCGCGACCATGCCGAACTCTTCCCACACAAACTTAGTCGTCCCAAGGATGACCAAGTCCGCCCCGTTGTCGAGGCGCGCCGTGATATCGAATTCGAGGTCGGCATCCGTGCCATTCACGTTCACGGTGCCGATGAGTTTGGTCTTGTGTTCGGCGCCGCTGTCCAAAAATGGAGCTGGCACGTCGCCTAGGTCGGCGAAGTGGACCGTGGCTACGGGCTGGTTAGGGAACATGCGCTCACGGACGTAGCGATCGCGGCGAGATTGGTCGCTGACTAACGTGTGCAGGTCGATCTCGACTGACGCGCTGTCGGAACTGAAGTCGACCACTCCGCTGATCGTTTCGGTTTCGAGCGAAACCACAACATCGGCACCGCGAAGCGTTTCGTCAACCTTGAACAGGCCTTTGGAACCGGGACCTACCGTGAAGACTTGGGCGAATTCAGATCCTATGCCTGCTACTTTCGACGTTGGTGTAGCCACCAAGCCAATTGAATCGCCGGCACCAACGAAGTGTCCAGTTGAAATGATCTGCCCATTTTGGATCATCCAGATCTCGATCGTGTTCAAAACATCGCCGTTTTCGTCCATCTCCTGTTCGCCCGCGGCACCAACGTAGTCGATGTCCTTCCCCTCGCTAATGAGCTGTAAGGCTTTGGCGAGGTCGCCAGGACCAACTTGCTCGCCCGGGGCGTTTGCGACCTTGCGGATCGCGGCCTTGATGTCGTCGCCGTCTTCCGATCCAGCTTCGGCGATTGCTAACGCCAAAATGGCAGCGGCGTCAAACGCTTCGGAGATGAAAATACTTGACGGGTCACCACCAAGTTTCGACGCGTACAAGCCTTGGAAAGTAGTCTGCGATGGCGTGCCAGGAGCACCCGGCGCGGTGCCATAGTTGCCTTCGAAGCTCGCAGCCCCGAGATCGTCGAACATCTCTTGGTTCTTTGTTCCGTCAACGAACATGAACTCTTCAAAGAACTGGCCTTCGACCGCTTCGCGTAGGTAGACGCCTGCGGTTTCGGGGTACGACATCGCCATCAGGACGGTTGCGCCGCCCTGCGAGGCCTGGCGAAGCTCAGACGTGTAGCTCGCTTGACCGCCTTCGATCGGCACAGATGCCGATACGGTCCCACCCAGACTCTCAAACGTTTCCGAGAACACCGTTGAGAGTCCTTCGCCATACGCGTTGTTGATGTACATTGTCGCAACGTTTTCGTATCCAAGTTCGTCCGCAAGCTGCGCAAGTATTACGCCCTGGAACGCATCGGATACGGTGGTCCGGAAAACCAAGTCGTTGTCGTCGAGACTCGAGATTGCCGGAGAGGTTGACGCTGGTGACACAAGCACCGCACCGTTCGGGATCGTGACTGATTCGGCAACCGCCAATGTCACTCCGGACGAGAGCGAGCCTACGATGGCTTCAACGCCATCGATGTTCACAAGCGCGCTCGCCGCGTCAGTAGCTATCTGCGGACTAGTGCCGCTGTCGCGATGGACCATCTCGATCTGCCTGCCATCGATGCCTCCCGCTTCGTTTATCAGCAACGCCGCGAGGTCGGTGGCGAGGACGATCGGCGGACCGAAAACAGCTAGGTCTCCAGTTGCGTCGATGAGCGTCCCGATCTTGATCGGGTCGCCACTCGGTTCCATCGTCGTAGGAGCAGCCGTGATGTCAATCGAGTCGCCGGGGCTGGCAAAGATGCCGGTCGAAGTAACCTGTCCACCTTCGATCTTCCAGACCTCGATAGTGTTCTGCACATCACCGTTCTCGTCGAAGTCTTGGTCTCCGGCTGCACCGACATAGTCGATGTCTCGACCTTCACTGATGAGTTGCAACGCCCTGTCCAGATCGCCCGGGCCAACCTTCTCGCCCGGCGCGTTTGCTACCTCACGCATCGCGGCTTTGACGTCATCGCCATCCTCGGAGCCTGCTTCGGCAATCGCCAACGCCAATATCACCGCGGCGTCAAATGCCTCTGAGATAAAGAGGCTTGACGGATCGCCGTCTAGCTTGGAAGAATAGAGGTCTTTGAAGGTCTCTTGGGTCGGCGTGCCGGGTGCGCCCGGAGCAGTACCGTAGTTGCCCTCAAAGTTGTCAGCACCGAGGTTGTCGAACATCTCCTGATTCTTGGTGCCGTCGACGAACATGAAGTCGTCGAAGTACTGACCTTCAACCGCCTCGCGCAAGTAGACGCCAGCAGTCTCGGGATACGACAAGGCCATCAATACCTCAGCACCGCCCTGCGATGCTTGACGTAACTCGGATGCGTAGCTTGCCTGACCACCCTCAATGGGCACAGCTGCTGAAACTGTCCCGCCTTGGCTTTCGAAGTTCTCTTGGAAGACATTGGAGAGTCCTTCTCCGTACGCGTTGTTGATGTAAAGCGTCGCGACGTTTTCGTAGCCGAGTTGGTTCGCGAGTTGTGCCGCAATCACCCCTTGGAGCGCGTCAGACACGGTCGTTCGAAATACCGTATCGTTGTCGTCGAGGTTGGTGATCGCGGGCGAAGTAGACGCCGGAGACACCAGAACAGCACCGTTAGGAATGGTCACAGATTCCGCGACTGCGAGGGTGACGCCTGATGAGAGAGAGCCAACGATGGCTTCGACGCCGTCCACGTTAACGAGAGCACTTGCGGCGTCGGTAGCGATTTGAGGGCTGGTGCCGCTATCGCGATGCACCATCTCGATCGGGCGACCATCGATACCGCCTGCCTCGTTTATCAACAAAGCCGCTAGGTCTGTGGCGAGAACAATCGGCGGTCCGAACGCAGCCAGATCACCAGTCACGTCGATCAAGGTACCAATCTTGACGGGATCGCCACACGGTTCCATCGCCTCTAAAGGCATAGGTTCAGCCGCCACAGTAGGCGGGATCGGTGTTGCAGTAGGTGCA
>VXTA01000264.1 GCA_009837685.1 Chloroflexota bacterium
TACCTGACTTCGAACAATTTCGCACCGGCAATCACCAAGCGCGATAACTGCCGCTAATGATCGTCTCTTCGTTTAAGTCCGATTTGTTGCCAACTAAGTCGTGCCTGAGGCCGATCAAGTTGACCCGCCGACACCGCCCACTATCTACCTCCTCTACAACCCCCAACAAGTTCAACCAGACCCAAACGTGAGATGACGAAGAGAATGCCTTCCAAAATCATCACCACCGCCGCACTCCTCACCACCCTAACCCTCGCATCCTTCTCCTGCACCGACACTCACGCCACTCCCAAGCCTACCTTCACCCCCGCGCCGATCTCCTCACCTGTCCCGACAAACACCCCAACCCCGACAACCGCGTCGGCACCGACCGCCACCCCGACGAGTGACGCAGAAACCTGCGATCTAACGAACACGCCGTACGATACTTTGGCTTTAGCATCGGCTCCGGATGAAGAGTGGAGATGGGAATCACGCGATTCCGGACCGGACAGCCACGAAATAATCACCATAACTGCGTCTGACGGAACGCTCATTGGCAAGGCTGAAGCGATAACCAAGGACGGGATGAGGTACTCGCGCGAACCCCCGCGGGATAATCCAGAGACCTATGGCGAATGGCGTGTCGTGGGCACTGATCTTCACGGGTCTTTCCCACCGCCATGCCTGGACCCCGATACCTTCGATGCAAGCGACTCCGGTCCGTCCGACGAGCCGCACTTCACATCCGAAAGATTCCTATCGAAGGAAGAAGGAACCATGCGGAACGAGTACTGGGCCGACGCCTCAGGGCGACCGACACGATCCCGCAGAACTATATTTCCGCCGGAATACGACGGCGAGACCAATACCGAAACCGGCGTCATCGAGTTCACATATTCCGGCTACGGTGAGCCAAACGTCATCGAGGCGCCGTGCGCCAGCGCAGCGCCAGAACAAGCCGACAACCCCGCCCTAATGCGCGACTGCATCTACCTGCTGGAGTTGATGGATACCCTGACAGGCACCGCCACCCTCAACTGGAACCTCGACACTCCGCTCAAAAGCTGGCACGGCGTGCAGGTGCAAGGATCTCCCGCGCGAGTGACCCAACTCATTCTGGAATCCCGAGGTCTCTCCGGCACGTTGCCCTGGGAACTGGTATGGCTCGACGGTCTGGAACATCTGTGGCTCGCGGACAACCAACTGACCGGCGAGATTCCGGATGATCTTGGCAGAAGACTCGCCAGTCTGCGAACCCTGACCTTAAGCGCCAACCAACTCACTGGCGAAATACCGACCGAATTGACCAACCTCGCCAACCTGAGCGATCTGCAACTCGGCAACAACCAGCTTTCCGGCACGATACCCGAGGAACTCGGCGACCTCACCAATCTGCGAGGCCTCCGCCTCAACCACAACCGCCTCACCGGCGCCATACCCTCGGACCTGACCGACCTGAACAACTTGGCAACCCTGTATCTCAACGGAAACCAGTTCACCGGCTGCATCCCACCCGCTCTACGGGATGTCGATCGAAACGACCTCAACTTTATAGATCTGCAGGACTGTGCAGCCCCGTAGTAGCTCGCCCATTTTGCAATGCGAATGGGGCACGAGCAAGCGGAGCAAGGACGCATGGCGCTGTTCGCCGTCGAGATTGGGATGCACGCTGGCTTAAGGCTGTCGCTCCTCGCGTCTGCCCGCCCGCGTGAGTGCTCAGGCGAGCCTCACCCAGCCTTCGCCCGCAACAACGCCGCCAACATTTCCCTCAAAGACCTCGGCGATGCAACAGCAACCTTCGCGGCTGAATTGCCCGAGCCGATCTTCACTGTGTGCACATTAGTGCCAACGTGCACGAACAGATCCTCGTCCGTTCGGTCGTCTCCCGTCGCCAATTCGAAATCAAACGGCCCGAATCGGTCAATCACTAAGTCGTATGCTCGAGCCTTGGTCAGCCCTTGCTGACGTATCTCCACCACCTTTGCTCCATGTAGCACCTGCACCGGTTGGCCGCGCAATGAGTTCTCCAAAACCGACACTAGCTCCAATGCCTGCCAGTTGCCCAATGTCTCCTCCGTCTGACGGTAGTGCCAAGCCAACGCCGTCTCCTTTTCCTCGATCCGTGAACCAGGTGTGCGATTCACGTAATCCTCCAACAAACCCAACACGTCAGATTTCCAACTCGTATCGAGCACTCCTAGCAACCGCCACTCCTTTTCTCCAGCGCCCTTCATCCACGCACCATGCTCCGCGATAAGGTCGATGGGGCAATCGTCGAACCACTCGCCTAGCGTCTGGTGGTCACGACCACTGTTGATGAATATCTTCACATCATCGCGCTGACCATACTCGTGGAGGATACCTAATATCTCTTTGGTCGGAACCGCATCCTCGTAACGATCCACAAACTCGCGCAGTGAACCGTCGTAATCCAACATCACTAGTGATGTATCTGCTGTCCTAAAATCACTCGCCAACGACTCTGCGAGAATGGAAGACTCCAACATCGGCGGCGAGCCAGTCTGCTCCGTCTCGGTCGCTTCCAAGGACGACATGAAATCCCTCACCCAGCGATGAACGTCGTTCTGGATCACCCGACTGTGCATCGGCATCATCCGCTCGTGTCGCTCTCCCAGACTCATCTCAAGTGCGCGTTCCAACTGATCCGCCGTGCCCTCGATATCCCAAGGATTAACCCGCAGCGCTTCACCCAACTCGCTCACCGCGCCCGCAAACTCGCTGATGACCAAAGCGCCTCCACCGTCGTCGCGGCAAACTACATACTCCTTCGCCACCAGGTTCAGTCCGTCGCGCACCGGTGACACGAAGCAAACATCGGCAACGCGGTACAAAGCGCACAATTCCTCCTGCGTCACGGTCTGATACAGATAGTTGATCGGACTCAGCAGCGGCGAACCATAGATGCCATTGATCTCGCTCACCCGTCGCTCAACCTCGCTCTTCAAGTCCTGGTACGTGTCGATACCTGCTCGGGTTGGAACCGCGAGCTGCATGAACAACACACGCTCTGCCCAGCGTGGTGACCGCTCCAAAAGGCGCTCAAACGCCTGCAACTTAAGCAGCAATCCTTTCGTGTAGTCGAGCCGATCGACACCCAAGATGACTTGTCGATCGCCGATAGTGCGTTTGAGCTGCGTCAGAAAGCGTTCAGCATTTTGTGAATACGCCTTCTCTTGGAACTCGGCGGTATCGATCCCTAGCGGATGTGCCTCGACTCTAACGTTGTGGTCGCGCATCCTGACCGTGCCCGCCTGGGACTCGATGCCCAAAATGCGACGCACGCTGCGAAGATAGTTGTACGTGTAGTCGTACGTGTGCATACTGATGAGATCAGCCCCGAGCAGCCCGCGCAGAATCTCGACGCGTTGCGGCAAAATCCGGAACGTCTCATCCGCCGGAAAAGGTATATGCAGGAAGAATCCGATGCGGACATCCAATCCGCGATCCCGCAGCATCCTGGGCAACAGCATCAGGTGGTAGTCGTGGACCCACACCGCGTCCCCCGGTTCCGCCAAGTCGCAGATCACATCCGCAAAGCGTTGGTTCACCCGTCGGTACGCCTCGAACTGCTCCGGAACGAACGAACCGAACTCCGTGAAGTAGTGGAACAACGGCCAAATCGCATCGTTCGAGTAGCCCTCGTAGTAGTCCTCGTAGTCTTGCGGATCCAGCTCTACCGGCACGAGATTGTGCTCGGTCAACTGTCGCCTGACATCCTCGTCTGGCTCCGCACCGGGGTATCCGACCCACAACCCGCCGGAACTCTCATGCAGAGGTCGTAGCCCGGTCACCAAGCCACCAACGCTGTGAGTAAGAGTTTGTTGACCCGTGTCAGGATCAACGCCGATGGTCACCGGCAGTCGGTTCGCCACGAGAATCGGGCGTCTCATCGTGCCCTCATGTGCCTCAGTCATTCAATCAGCCGCCAGAAATTGCAGGTACGAAATGCACCTCAGTATCCGGTTCTAGCGGCTGTAGCAACCCTTGACGAGTGGCAGCGTATCCGACAACCGCGGCAAGCCCCGGTTTCAGGCGACCGTCCTGCAA
>VXTA01000026.1:0-1483 GCA_009837685.1 Chloroflexota bacterium
ACCAGCCAAACCAAAATGAGATGTTCGATGGCACAGACTTCAATACGTTCGACGGGTCTGAGGCATTCGTTAGCTTTTCTCGCGAAACGTCCCACTCTGTCCTGTTCTCGTCCACGATCCTCAGCGGGAACCCCTCATCAGGTGCATCTTCGGGCAAGCTAAACGTAAGCCCGTCAGGATTCTCATAAATGTGCGCATCGGAAGTCGTAGCCGATGCCACAACCACCAAGTCGATGTCGTCGATACGGTCGTGCACAATCCGCTCCTCCCGCAATGCCTCGATCGGATACGCCTTGTCGACACCTTTCACTGTCACTCCTAGAATCTCCGTCTTCGGTAGTAACGCCTCGTCCCGGTGCGCGATTGGGAACATCGAATCAGGATTGGCGCGGTAGGCATAGTAGATGGAGCGTTCGTCAGACTCATTCGTGTAAGTCCATGGCGGATACGTCCCACCCTCCCGTGTCACCACCGTAGTGTCCGGATGCTCCGCCTTCCACTCGCCCCATGTCGTCCTAGATGTTGGGAAGAACTCTAGATCGACGTCGCTGTCTACCAGCTCTCCGACAATCGGCTCGCCAGTGAACTGATGCCAAAGCGTCCGCGTCGCTCGGTCATACATCACCTTGTTGCTGCGGTACAGGAAGCCCGAGGTACCAAAGGTCGTCGGCTCTCCGTTGATGATGGCGCGATACCCGATCGCGCTGTTGCAAAGCGTTCACCAAGTGAGCGATAAAGGCTCGCCCCCCAAAACGTCGTTCGCCAGTTCATGGGCGTTGATGATTCGTAATGGATAAGCGCGATGCTCGCCGTTGATCGAGACGCCGATCACGCGCTCGTCGTCCTCCAGATATTCGGCCAGCGGATCATCTGCCGGAGCATGGGCCGGATTCTCGAGCGGCGGTATGCCGTCGGGAACGACACCGCCCCATTCGAGCTCCGTCAAGTCGAAGTCGTCACTCGCCTTCCCGCCGAGATACGGATTCAGGAATGCTCCGAACCGTCCGTCGATCTGGCGCAGATAGTTGATCTTCCACTCGGCGTATTCGGACGGTGGCGGGTACTCACCGCTGTGCCTGCCGATCCACTCTGACCACAACAACCAGTTGTCGCCGATCGTTTCGCCAGTTAGGAACTGGAGCGTCTCAACCGCAGCATCAATCGCGTTTTTCGATGTCAGGTATCTGAACGATTCAATTAGAGGTCGGATCTGAGATTTGTCGTTTTCAGCGCGGATCTTTTCGAGCGTGGTGATTGTGCGATCGTTCAACGGACCAAAACCCGGCGATAGCTCGTAACCAGCGAAGACTAGGTACATGGCGGAGTTCGGGTTGTACGGAACCGGGGTTGAGGTCGGTCGTACAGTCGGTTCCAGTTCAGCGGCCCCAGTCGAAGCATCACTAGGTTTTGTGGCGGCTATCAACGACATCGGGTTCGTGAGTGCAGGCGTTGGAGTTGCTTCCCGTTGCACGGTTCCGGCGTT
>VXTA01000026.1:1493-3554 GCA_009837685.1 Chloroflexota bacterium
CCCCCCCACTCCCCCCCCCAACCCCCCCTCCCCCCCCCCAACCCTAGAACTGCTAAGAGCGCGATAGTTATTCCGATGTTTTTAGCGTTCATCTCTCGAGCACCCGACTCGCCTCAGCTATGTCGGAGTAGATACCGACACCGACAGCTCCTGTTAGAGCCGCTCCGACCGCCGCCTCTTCCCGAACCTTACCAATCGAAATCGGTCGGCCAAAAACCTCCTCTAAGCATTGCCGAAGCGTCGCGTTAAGTCGTAACCCGTTACCAGAACCGACGATCCGATCTCTCGTGCCGGCTCCTAATTCGACCGCGCTTCGGTAAGAGTTGGCGAGTTCGAACGCCATTGAACGGAACACCGCTAGCGCCATCGACCCCGGCGTAAAGTTGCCCGGCGTTATGCCCGCGAACTCTCCGCGGGCGTCTGGGCGTTCACGTGAACCCGTAAACAAGGCGGATGCAGTCATGGTGTCGAAAGTGTCATCAGTCAGAGCAGTACCTGCGAGGTCTGCGAGTCTTTCGTAAACCCTATCTTGATCTACGTCTGCGATGCCGAAGACGTTTTGTGCAGTTCTCACAAAGAAGTCCTTCAGCGTCCGAAAAGTCCGTCCACCAACGACTCCGACGCCGGCCAAGAGAAAGCCACTCGCAACATGGGGACGAAGTTCCAACCATCCGTGATCGATAGAGTCGTCGCTTGGGTTGCGTTTGAGTAACGACAAATCATCGAGGAATACCGTCGCCTGCCCACCCGTGCCAATGTTGATCGCCACCGTATCGTTCGCAACTTCAACAGCCCCGATAAACGCGCATTGATGATCCCCGGACGGGACGGAAACAGGGGTGTCGGCGGGCATACCCGTAATCTTGCTCATTTCATCAGTCAATCCACCAATCACGGTGCATGAATCCACGATCTCAGGAAACAATCCGCGGTTAATGCCAAGTGCGCCGATCAATTCGTCGTTCCAGGATCGCTTCGGAACGTTGAGGACACCCCAACCGGCTGCATCTGTTGCATCGGTAACTGGTCGCTTCGAGCCCACTAACTTGTGCGCCAAGAACTCAGGAGCGGTGATGGCGGCTTCGGCATCCAAAGGCATCATGTCCATGTAGTCGAGCCAATATAACGTCGGTGCCGTGTATCCAGTGACGATGGGGCAACCCGCGTCTTTGAACGATGGGAGTCCTTGACCACGCCTTGTCGCACCGCCCATTGATGCCATCGCATCCAAAAAATCACCTTCAGTGCCATCAACCACGTCCTTGCAACGCTGGTCTTGCCACGCGATAAACGGGCCAATCGGTGAACCCTCAGCATCCAAAAGCTGGCAACCCTGTTGCTGTCCGGTGACTCCAATCGCGACAACCTCATCAAAATCGAAACTCGAGCATAAATGGTCAACAGTTTGGACAACGCGTGCGACCATTGCTTCGATGTCCCATTCGGATCTGCCGATCAGTCGGTCTTGCGTCGATGTCGTCTCGGCATCGTTCGGCAACGAGTGTGAGGCGACCATTTCCGCTTGGTCATCATCAACGCGAACCACAACGACGGTGACCGAAGTTGAACCGAGGTCTATGCCCAAAGCGACGCGCATGGGCATAGTCTATGCGTAGTCGCTCCGAACGGTTCTGGGATTAGGCGACGCGAGCTAGTCTGCGTTTGAAACTGTTACCAAATGGGCGACAAGCGGTCGTTTATCCTAGCCGTAGTTACAGCCAATACCCTTGTAGCCGATCTCCACGTCACCATCTGCTGTCACGAGTACTGGCGTGATCCGATCCCCACCGGAGAGACGTTCGACTTCGCTCCAAAGATCAGGTTGCTTCGAGACGTCGATCTCCTCGTAGTCGATGCCTTTCTGCTGCAGATCGGACTTGAGCATGTCGCAGTATCCGCAGGTCGGATGAGTGTAGACAACCGCAAGATCGCGCGTTGGTTCTTTGTTTGGCATGGTACGGATTATAAACAGGTTCTAACGCTTCATCTTATTGAGACGTTATCCACTTTGTCTCAGCCTCAACGCATTCAGCGAAACCGACAACGAAGAGAACGCCATTG
>VXTA01000026.1:3564-4035 GCA_009837685.1 Chloroflexota bacterium
CGGCCGCAACTGGGCTCAGAAAGCCGCTTTCACTGATTATGAACCGCAGATAATCCGGGGGCGGCGAATCTGCAAACACCGGATGTAGTGCTCCCGCAGCAATCGGAATCAGCAGGACGTTGTACGCGAACGCCCAAAACAGGTTTTGACGAATCACCCTAACTGTGGACCTACTGATCGAAATCAGGCGCGGTATTGCCGTTGGTTCGTTATTTACAAGCGTGACATCCGCCGCCTCAATGGCGATATCAGAACCGCTCGCCATCGCGATACCAACATCCGCAGTCGCAAGGGCTGGCCCGTCATTGATCCCGTCTCCAATCATCGCCACTCTGCGGCCTTTACCACTAAGTTCAGTTACTCGCGTCGCCTTCTCGGACGGTAACACTTGGGCATCAATGTTTTCGATCCCGACATCCCTGGCAACAGCGTTAGCCGATTCGAGCCGGTCACCGGTGATCAAATGCGTCT
>VXTA01000280.1:0-2189 GCA_009837685.1 Chloroflexota bacterium
GGACCTTTGGGACTCGATAGTCGATGCTTTGCGTAAGGTTCGAATTCCGGCGCCGGAGACTCGTGCGAAAGACTACCCGCACCAATTGTCGGGTGGTATGCGGCAGCGCGTGGTAGGTGCTATCGGTATTTCGACTAGCCCGGACGTGATCATTGCCGACGAGCCTACAACCTCGTTGGACGTCACGATTCAGGCGGCATATCTGAGGTTGCTGCGCCAGATTCAGCGTGAGGCTGGAGTTGGGATTATCTTCATCACGCACGACTTCGGGATTGTGGCGAAGATGTGTGACCGGGTGGCGGTTATGTACGCAGGCAGGATCGTAGAGTCAGCGGATGTCAGGACGATCTTCAACAACCCGTTGCACGAGTACACCAAGGCGCTGATCAACTCGGTGCCGAAGCTCGAGGAGAAGACGGGTCGGTTGCCTCAGATCGAGGGTCAGCCGCCGTTGCTTTACAACCTTCCCGAAGGCGATGCGTTCGCGCCACGATCACCGTTGGAGTACAACGAGGAAGACGCGAACATCCGGCCGGAATTAGTTGAGGTTTCGCCGGGGCACTTTGTGCAATTGTCGCGAGCATCGGTTGCGAACTTTGACGAATACTAGCATCTCGTTTCGTACGGTTAATCCCGGCGGGCCAACGATCGAAGTAATCGGTTCAAGAGGAAATCAATAGATGGCGACAGAGACAATAACCCCAGTCGAGATCCCGGATGCACCAGGAGCATCGAATCCACCGGATGCGATATTGCAGGTCCGTGGGTTGCGGAAGTGGTTTGACGTTGGGGGACGCTTTCTTGGTATAGGTCAGCGGAGCTGGCTGAAGGCTATCGACGATGTCAACTTCGATGTCCGCGAGGGCAGGACGTTCGGCCTCGTGGGTGAGTCAGGTTGCGGCAAGACGACGACGCTGAAGGTGATCTTGGGCTTGGAAGAGCCGACTGAGGGGAACATCTACTGGCAGGGCGAAGATGTCGCAACGATGACGCGTGCTGGACGGCGTGAATTCCGACGTTCGGTGCAGGCAGTGTTCCAGGACCCGTGGTCATCGCTGAACCCGCGAATGAGGGTTCAAGCGATTGTGGGCGAGCCTCTTGAGATCGCGACGACGATGACGCGGCAGGAGATCCGGGACCGCGTGGGCGACCTGTTGGTCGAGGTTGGATTGAACCCGTATCAGATGAACCTGTATCCGCACGAATTCTCGGGTGGTCAGAGGCAACGCATTGGAATTGCGCGCGCGCTGGCATTGAACCCGAAGCTGATTTGCTTGGACGAGCCGGTGTCAGCGCTCGACGTATCGATTCGAGCGCAGATCATGAACCTGTTGGTGGACCTCCAGAACGAGCACGGACTCGCGTATCTGCTGGTGGCGCACAACTTGGCGACGGTTAGGTACATGTGTCACGAGATGGCGGTGATGTATCTCGGTGTCGTGCAGGAGATGGGTGACACCGAGGCGATCTTCAACAACCCGTTGCATCTCTACACGAACGCGCTGATTTCCGCTGCGCTTCCCTCGCACCCGGACATCACACGTGACGAGATCATCCTTCCGGGTGAGGTCGTGTCTCCGATCGACCCGCCGCCTGGCGACGTGTTCATGACTCGTACGCCGATCGAGGTTGACCAATCGCATCAATGGGCGATGGAGAGGCCGCCGTTAGTTGAGAAGGAACCGGACCACTGGGTGGTTGACACTCCGTGGAGTTTGGCGACCGACGAAGCGTTGCAGGCTTCGATCTATGACGAAGAGGCGGAGATCCGGGCGAGCGAAGAGGAACGGCGCCGTCTGGCTGCTAGTAACTGAAGTTCGCAATCGGAACGCTTTAGACGCAAAAATGGGCGTGTGCCAGTTCGAGCACACGCCCATTTTTCATTCTGTGGAGACGATTAGGAAACTGGCTCCCCATCTGGGCCAGCCCTTGAGGCGCGCCGATACGCAGGCGGCGGATTAGGATAGAGCGTGACCGGAGGTCCCTGTAGCGAGGGTAATTGGTCGACGCAAAAGTCGCTAGGCCTCAAGCAACATTGCGACCATACGACGACCTCCCCCGGTCCACGCTTCTAAGTATACTGCGGCGAAACAAGCTGTTGGGTATATGTTGGAAACAGATGCCACAACCAACTGCGTTTTTGTTGTTTCATCGATTGTCATCGCCGTACTGGTAGCGATGGCATGATT
>VXTA01000280.1:2199-2923 GCA_009837685.1 Chloroflexota bacterium
GCATGATTATGGCTCCCAGACCAGGATTCGAACCTGGATTGAAGGATTCAAAGTCCTCCGTCCTACCATTAGACGACCTGGGAAAGCTCTAGATTTAAGGATATATTCCGCTTTGCTTTACCAATTCGACGGCTTTAGCGAGTACAACTGCGTGTTGGTCGACTGATATCACCCCTACGGAGGGATTCGTGCTGATCAGTAGCTTTGTTTCAGGAAGAGCGGTTCGCAGGTTGACGGCGAACTCTATCGGATGGGGTCGATCAGTTGAGACGAGGGTTGTGTCGCCGATTCTTAAGGCCGACACGTTGCCGTCGCCAGATGTCGCGGTTTTGATTGGTGCGTTTCGCCGAGTGATGACGTTTGATGCCGCGCGGATAGTTTGGGTGGCTAGCAAAATGGCGAAGGCTTGGGCATCAGCCCATTGGCGTTCGGGATGAGATATATCGGTGTTGCCGTCGTACCAATCAAACGGGCGGATGTCGGCGGATGCTCCTTGGATGAAGATAGCGGCTTCGGCACTTGATTGTTCGAGTGCTGAGGAGGCGATGCCCGGGAAGTCGGCGGTCCATGCGGTGGTGTTGCCGATGATGGTTGCCGGGCAGGCGAAGTTGTAGAGGATGCATGCGGTGCGGTCGTCAGCAGTTTGGATGACGGTCAGTTGGAGCGTTTCGCGCTCGGCTTCAAGAGCTTCATCGTTTGAACGAGTTGCAAAGCAACTGAGATA
>VXTA01000280.1:2933-4027 GCA_009837685.1 Chloroflexota bacterium
ATGCTGTGACGGTACCGACGGCGGCAGGTTCTAGGGATTGAGCGGCTTCTAATGCGGTTCCGGCAATGATGTCGGGCAGGTATGCGACGTAGTTGCGGTATTGGTCTGGGAGATCGGTTTCTTCGCGCCATAGAGTGGGCGAAGTGCCGTTGCCGGTGGTTAGAACGATGATGTTATTGCGCGGGATACCGGTGGATTCTGTGATTGCTTGTGTGATGTCTCTTTTGAGCCAATCGGCGATGCCGTACACGTCTAGTGAAACGAGGGCGGCGGTTGTGTCGTATGACTTAAGGACGATGCATCTGACGGCGAGATCGTCGTCGATAGCGCGCGCGGGTCGGTCTGGGAACTCTGGACCGGCGATGGTGAATCCTATCGGAGGCGTGATAGGTGCTTGCGAGACACCGACGTGAAGCAGGTTATCAACAGTTGAGAGAGACAATTGCGATGTTGGTCGGTGCGAAGTAGGCAAATAGTATCACTGGTTTTATGGTTCCCCCTCACCCTGACCCTCTCCCACGGAGGGGAGAGGGGAAGCTTGGGTAAGATTGCATGTATCGTATTGTGCGCCGTTGAGGTGCGTTGAGATGGACTGGAAAGATCGATAGGACCGTGTCTATGGAATTGGCTGGGACTTCCCGACATCTGTTGGAGGTGAAGAACCTCGAGACGGAGTTTCACACCGATTACGGCGTGGTGCGTGCGGTCGATGGGGTTGATCTGCATATCGATGAGGGTGAGACGGTCGGGTTGGTGGGTGAATCGGGATGCGGTAAGAGTGTGGCGGCATTATCGATAGTGCGGCTGGTTCCGGATCCGCCCGGGCGCATCGTTGGTGGGCAAGTGCTGTTTGAGGGTACGGACTTGTTGCAGCTCGATGTTCGGGAGATGCGACACGTGCGCGGGCCGGGGATCGGCATCATCTTTCAGGAGCCGTTGACATCGCTGAACCCGGTGTTGTCGATTGAGCGTCAGATCGTAGAGCCGTTGCAGGAGCACTTAGGGATGACGCGACGTGAGGCGTCGTCTCGGACTGCCGAGCTTCTCGACTTGGTGGGTATACCCGACCCGTCGGCTCGGATGCGCGACTATCC
>VXTA01000120.1 GCA_009837685.1 Chloroflexota bacterium
CCAATCGTCGGCACTGTGAGCGCGGGGGCGAGTTCACCAGAGCAGATTGCTCAGAATGCGGCGGCGTCGGGTTGGCAGCTAACGACTGAGGAGCGGGATGAGGTTACAGCGATCTTGGATGCTCATCCAGTTGATGAGATACGTGCGTACTATTCGGTAGCTGGGTACTTCGGAGGGCAGGTTGAGGTGGTGAAGGGGTGAACTGCGGCTCAGACCAAAAGGGACTGGACGAAGAGACCCGCGACTGACACAGCCAAGAGGGCAACCGCAATAACTAGTCCGACTAGCCATCTAGTCATACGGTTTTCGAGTTGGTAGAGATCAGCTTTGGTCGCTAGATGTTCGTAGCCGCCTTCTATGCGACTAAGACGTTCTTCGACGGTTGCCATGTGTTTTCTCGCAAGAAATGTTGTGCTGAGTCGGATTATAGTCGCGATATAATCTGAAACGCAAGTACTATTTTTGATTTTTCGTAAATACTGGTTGGGTCCAGGCGCTGGTGCCGCCGGAGGATCGGACGGTGGCTCTTATGTAGCCTTCGTCTCCTTTGATCTGGTAGCTGGCGGTTTGGCCTTCGACTTCGGAGAGCGTCTCACCGTCGAGTCCTGAGAAGGTGGTGACGTAGATCATGGAGCGGTCGGGCTCGATTTCGAGTTCGATCGATTCTTCAGTGATTGTGAGGTCAGTTAGGGTGATGCCGTTTGAGGAGTAGAAGTTGCCGGTGGCAAGACCATCGACTATTGCGTCGACGGTACGTTCGGGGGCGTTTACGACTACCCATCCCCTGCCCGGGTTGGAGGCGTCGGGTGTGTAGTCGTGGTAGTTGTGGGAGTCGTCGGTGGCGGTCCCGAAGATGACTGTTCCGGCGGATAGTACGAGGTCCCACATCTCTTCGACGCTTGGTTTGCCGGGTGCGCCGTAGCCGTTGACGGCGGGGTGGGCGTTGTGGATCTCCATAAGGCTTGCGCCTTCAACTTGCTTGATGTGTTCGTGGTTGAATGCCCACTCGAAGTTGGGGTGGTTCAACTGCGCGATGCCGCCGGCGTTGATGATCGCGTTGACGTTGGCTTGTAGCGTCGCTACGATGTCGTCGAGGTTGGTGGGTTCGACGACGTGTCGGATGCCGATGGCGTTGAGGTGGATCGGAATGGTGCCGCCGAAGATGCGGGATGATACCTCTTCTCCGGGGATCATCAGCGGGCCATCTTCGATCTCGTGCTCTAGGATGGTGCGGTGGTTGTGGTCGCTGAGGACTAGTAAGTCGTAGCCATTGTCACGGTACCACTTTGTGACGAAATCGTGATCGGCATCGCCATCGGATTCGGTCGTGTGGGTGTGGATGTTGCCTTTGTACCAGTTGGATGCGGTCATTTTGTAAAACCCCCTTGTACTCCCCCTTGGACATCAAGGGGGAGGGAAGCCGCTTTAGTCGTAAACCGTCTTACCGACAGTGTGTTTGTTGATGAAGTCCCAGTCGTGGGTGACGCCCATGCCGGGCAGGTCGGTGACGTGGATGTGACCGTTTTCGTCGATGGCGTCAAGCATGTCGCTGTAGCCGTCGAGGTAGACGGGCGGGTATGAGGGTTGGAGTTTGGGATGGACTAGGCCGAGTTCGTAGTAGTTGGAGTTGCGCATGGCGGCCATGGTCTGGCGACGGCTGGGGCCGGGTCCGTGCGGCTCGACGTCTAGCCCGAAGCCTTCGGATGCGTGGGCAATCTTCATCACGCCGGTGATGCCGCCGTCGTAGTCGTGGTCGATGCGTACGAAGTCTGTACCGTCGGCGACGATGAAGTCGACGTGTTTTTCGAGGCCGCGGACGTGTTCTAGCTGGAGGAGCGGTACTCGGATGAGTTCGCGTAGCTTGCGATGGGCGAAGGCCGACTCGCCGCCGTCTTTGAAGACGTCTTCCCACCAGTAGTAGTTGTAGGCCTCGCAGGCACGACCGATCTTGAGGGCGTCGCCAAATGTGAGGATGGCGCAGAATGGGTCGAGCATGAGGTCCATCTTGTCGCCGACGCGTTCGCCGACTACCTCGACGAGTCGGACGTGCTGCTCGATGGGTGCTTCTTGCCACGGGTGGATTTTGAAGGCCTTGTAGCCCATGTCGTAGCACTCTTCAGCAAAATCGGCGTATGCTTCGGGGCTGTTAAGACCGCCGGGGTAGTTGTCACCGATATATGTAGACGCGTACGCCGGGAATGATTTTCGATGCTCGCCGAGGAGACGGTAGATCGGCTGGTCCAGTAACTTCCCGGCGAGATCCCATAGCGCCATATCGACTTGGGACATGCCCATACGCGCGTGCTGGCGAGTGGCCTGTTTCGCATCGTTGTAGATGCGCTCGCGGGCGAAGGCGCTCTCGCCAATGACGGCATTGGCGAAGAGGCCGATGGCGGAGTGTTCGGTTGCTGATCCACCCACGTATTCTCCAGTCACGCCGGCGTCGGTGTGGATGACGACCATGCGGGCGGTGTTTCGGATTTTGGTGCCGGGTGCGTATCCGGGGAGCTGGATTCTGCCGGACCCCTCCATGTTTTCGACGAAGTATTCGAACTCGATTACTTCCATCTTGGTGATTTTTGGATCTGCCATGGGGTTTTGCTCGCTTGTTGTGCTGGCGGTTGTCTGAACCGCTGATTACGCTGATTTGAATGATGGGCTCTGATTTTTGTTGGTTGTTTCGGTTGCCTTCCGCGATGGGCATGCCGTTGTTTTACGTGCTGAGTATCCCGGTGATTTCGCCTGTTTCGTCGTTGAGGTCGATGTCCCACGCGTTGGGGTTCGATGGGAGACCCGGCAGGGTGATGATGCTGCCGGCTAGAGTCACGATCTGTTTTGCGCCAGCGAGTACGCGCAGTTCCCTAATCGGAATCGTGTGGCCTCGCGGAACGTTTAACAGCCGCGGGTTGGCTGAGACCGAGAGGTGCGTCTTAGCCATGCAGCTCGGAAAGTCCCAACTGTTCGCCTCGAAGCGGCGCGCCGTGGTTTTGGTGAGCGGGCCCCAATCGACGCTGTCGGCGTTGAATAGCTTTTCGGAGATGCGCTCGACCTTATCGATGGTCGAAAGATCATCTTCGTAAAGTAGATTGACATCCGCAGTTCCAGAGTGGGCGGCATCCCAGACTGCCTCTGCGAGTTCTGTCATACCGGCACCACCTTCGGCGAATCCGCGCGCCTCGGCAACTCCGACTGCTCCAGCTTCGATCGCCGCGCTTTTCGCCGCGGCTACCTCTTCGGGGGTGTCAGACGGGAATATGTTGATAGCGACGACGGGTGGGAGGCCGTACATCTTGACGATGCGAATGGCGTTTGCGAGATTTTGGGCTCCGGTCTTTACTGCATCTACGTTCGAGGACTCGAGGTCGTCGCGTTTGACGCCGCCGTGCCATTTCAGACCACGAATCGTTGCGACAACTACGGCCGCTGATGGTTCGGGGCCGCCTTGGCGAACCTTGATGTCCATGAATTTCTGGAAACCGAGATCGGCGCCGAAACCGGCTTCGGTCACAGTGATATCCGCTGTGTTGATAGCGAGGATGTCAGCGAGGATCGAGCTGCAACCATGGGCGATGTTTCCGAATGGTCCCATGTGGACGATTGCGGGTTGCCCTTCGAGCGTCTGAGCGAGGTTCGGCTTTACGGCATCGCGGAGCAACGCCATCATCGCACCAATGCCTCCGATTTCGCGGGCTGTGACGGGCTTGCGATCTGTGGTCCAACCGACGCCGATGTTGCCGATTCGTTCTCTCAGGTCAGAGTATCCATTGGTGAGAGCCAGTATGGCCATGATTTCGGAAGCGGCGTTGATGTCGAAGCCTGCTTCGCGCATCGGGGCGTTTAGGCGTCCGCCGACACCGGTCACGACTTGACGTAGCGCGCGGTCTTCTGCGTCGGTGACTCGGCGCCAAGTTACACCGTCTGGCTGCAATCCGGGGATTGCGCCTCGGTATACGGCGTTGTCAGTCATGGCAGCCAAGAGGTTATGCGCCGATTCCATGGCGTGGAAATCGCCAGTGAAGTGGAGGTT
>VXTA01000054.1 GCA_009837685.1 Chloroflexota bacterium
GGAGGTAACTCCGGGGTGTGGTTGACCGGCGGAAACCATCAGCAACGCGGCCACTTCGGGTGTAACATCGCAGTATACAAGCCGTCCGTCGACTACCTGCGCCGGCCGGCACGAACAAAGACATGCCGCCCGCGCGTATAATTCTGGCAGAGGTGCGAATAATGGCACACTCAACTGTCGGGCGTCCATCTCGTATTTGATCAGGCGAAGTCCGTTCAACATCGCAGCGGCATAAAGGGATTCCCGTTTGGACATCCTCAACAGTTTCCGGCTTCTTCGGCGAACGTAGTACTTTGGCGAGCCGTAGGTGGGCGTGAACTCCCACGCGGCATTTTGCGAAAGCACGTCAACCCAAGCACGCTTGTCAAAGTCGAAGCACCGAGCCGTCCAATTCAAGGGAGCGGGTTCTGTGGTTGCATTATTCAATACAAAATGGATAGGAGAAACACTTTCGGCGATTGTCGTCCCGTCATTGGGTTTGTATACTGCACCGATACGGTTAGCAATCGCCGAAAATATCTGTTCTTCACCAGTTACACGGAAGGATGTCGGACAATCCGGAAGCATCTCCGTCGCGATCCTAGCTCCATACACCCTAGCTGCAATCTGTAGTGCGTCGACAAGAGTGGGGGTGCGACTTCCATAGAAGGCTGCCGTGTCCCTGTGGGAAGCCAGACGCCCAAGTGTAGGCGGCTGCATCCTCCAACGCCGAGTGCCGTCGACGAAGAAGTCGGTGAAGCAGAGATCCGAAAGCCTAACTCTCAACGCCCGGGATAGGTCCAACGGATTGCGGTCTCCGCTTGCATTTTCCTCAGCTGCCTTTCTGAAGCTCATCCAAGACCCCTCTCCGACATGGGTCATCCAGGTCAATAGGAGGTCGCAGTTCATCGTAGCTTCTTCAGGCTCCGCTTGATCGCCTTTGCCAGTGAGACATACTCCGCCCAGATGCGACCGATGGCTTCATCCGGAACCGTTCCATTCAGCCCGACGAATTGGGGCCGACGGATGTGTGCCGAGTAAACAACGTTACTCCACTGCTCGGCTAGCGTCAGAGCGCGTCCCTTCAAACTGCGAACGCTCAACCGAATGAGTGGACTCGGATCGCCAGTAGCCGCTACTAAAGCGCCGGGACCTGCACCCACCTTGATGGCCCAAATAGGATGAAAAGGGCAAGAAGCAATAGTTCCCCGGAAGAATGCTCCGTGCCTGTAGGTGACCTGAATCGGCGAGTTGCCGATCAACGTCCATGAACCAACCGGCAAGGCGATCGTCTTCTGCTGATCAGCTTCGGGCGGTTTACGAAGGTCGGCCTGTCGATGTACAGACACTTGTGGCTGTTCCATCGTAATGCGCCTTCGCAGCCTCCCCACCTCGATTAAGTAGTCGCCAGGCTCATCGAAGATCCCTCCGCCTAGCAAACGGCCGTTCACATCCACTTCGACCGGAGCGCCGTTCACCGTAACGCGCTCGTGGGCCTCCACACCAGACACCACGAGTCGTGGCGGAGCTCCCATGATCCATGACCAACTGCGTCCGATCCGCAAGCCGCCCTCAACGACTAGTCGAATATCTTCATCGACCTCCAACGCCTCAAGGCCAGCAGGCGGCCCCATCGCGACACGCGCCGAAACATCGCGAAACATAGACCAGCCGTTGGGAAGCCGCGGGTCTGATACGGGAATCATTGGGCGTTGTGCCACCTCGTTCAGGTAGTCCTTCACGATGGGAACAATGTTGTCACGGCATAGAACGGAGCATTTGACACCACGCAACAAGCGTCGGCTGGAGAGAAAACCGCTATAGCTTGATGAAGGTGCGAAAGGAATGACTGAGGCACCAGGTCGCCACATCGTATAGTCGATACGGCTGTCATGAGAATTCCACTCGAAGCCGTCTTGCAAGAGTCTTCCATCTGTAGGAAGAAGTTGCTCAGGGTCGTACCACCCTTCATCAGAGGCTTCGAACACACGTTCGCCGTCATCGAACAGTCTGGGGAATCCCGAAGGTCGTCGAGGCAAGTACGAAAAGACAGGGCTTCTCTGCACGACGTCGAACTGAATCTCAACTAGCGCGCGACGCTTCCCAGTCGCCTCGTAGAGGCTTCCGTCCCATGCTTCCAAGACTGTACCCACTTGGGCTGCGACGGCCGAGGAGCGGCCGTCGCTAAGAGCGTCCGCGCCAATAGGCGTAAGGATGTTCTTTGATCTCTGCCACCTCTTCAGATCGGTGAGGATCCGATCAGGCCGGGCCCGGGCTCCTGGTGGATATCCCGCCCAACAGAAGAACGTCGACAGTTTCTCGATGTCCATCGACCGAAGCGGAGCGTGCGCTAGCGGCAACGCGACGAACCGCCGGAAACCGACGTCACCCTTCGGCATTGCCAACCGACGTCCGTGCGTTTTCAGGAGCCACGTAGCCAGGTATACCCAAAGCGACTCGAACACGAGCGGATCGAAGCCCCTAGGATGTCCGCCGTGCATTTCACACTCAAGCAGATCCGCCAAGCGCCTGTAGTAGGCACTTCCCGACAATTCCCAGTCGGATTGCATGCGGAATGCAGCTAACACCGAACCCGCTAGGAAGGCCACGCAGTCCGGGGAACCATCGGAGCTGCATCGACGCAGCGCACGAAGTCGAGCGCTGTGTCCGAGAACGCGCCGTCGATAGAAGTGCGAGACGGATGCGGTGAATTGTCGTTCTGCTTCTTCGGGGGTTCTTGACCCCAAGCCTGCCTGTTCAGACACTCTCGCCAATACGCGGGAGTTCACGCACAGGAGCGCTTCTCCTGAAGTTGGGCCAGCGAGCAGCAATTGCTCAACCAAGGCATAGTTCCAACTCGCATAACCTCGATCAACCACCGAAACGTCTTCGACCTTCACCGTATATTCGTGAGCATCCTCCGGTGGTCTCGCTTGCCGCGGGGCCAAGACCTGCCGCCGACCTTCAGTCGCCGACCGGTCTCGTTCGTTCGGCTTCCTAGGTGCGTTTTCAGCCTGCCGATGGTCCACGGCACCGGGGTCCGATGTCCCCGCACCCGCCAGAGTAGTGGTATTACGTGTTTCTGGAAACGTCTTGGGTCTGTGCAGGTCCTCGTCTCCGAGGTCTGGTGGCGTCGTCGACGCAACTACAGCGCGCGCGTCCAAAGGAACACGTCCAACAGCATCCGTCGAGGAGTTGGTGGCCGACTGCTCCTGTGCGATTACATTGGGCGAATAACCATCGGGGGTAGAGAACTCGTCATCCAATTCCATTTCGTCAATATCTACCGCCCCTTGATTCGCGTCATTGCTACCTTCTTGGCGTGCTGAGTTCCCCACGCCCTGACTTCCGTTTTGCGTCTCAACTTCGGATTCGTTTTTCGTTCTCCACGGACTCTCAGTCGGCGACTGGCCTGCCTCGACCTGCGGTTCGTCCGATCCTAGATCTCCGACGATCGTGTCGCCAATAGGGTCGCGTCCGCTACCGGGCATCGCGCCACCACCGCCTCTTCCTTCAGGTCTGGCTCGACACGCAGAGCGTAGGTAGCTGTCCCGCCTTGCCCGGCTCTCTTCTCTCGACGACTCTGCTGTCCTCTCCAAAGACCGCTCAGAATTCGTATCACCTCCCCCAACGTCCTCTTGCACCTGGAGTTCCCCGGATTTCTCGACTAGCGATTTCTCATTTGTCCTCGTCCGATGTCGGATAAACGGTCGACGTTCCTTCCCGGATTGGTGGACGGCCGCCTGACTTCGACTGAATGTCCATCGCGTTAGGAAAGCGAGCACAGACTGCGACAACACCGATCGCACCGTCCGCATAATCCGTACCGCCGTATGTTTCACGTCAAAGCTCCAAAATGAATTCAGCAATCGCCCTCGACACAACTGGACAGACCGCATTCGCCAATTGTTGCTGTTTGTGCATCAGACCTCCAGGTTGTCCGTTCACAGTCCCGGCGAACCGAAACCAGTCTGGAAAAGTTTGAAGTCTACTCGCCTCTCGCAGCGATAGTCCCCGATGTTGTTCCGGATGAACAATCATG
>VXTA01000267.1:0-3515 GCA_009837685.1 Chloroflexota bacterium
TCACGATTAATCTCCACTATAACCACGGCGCCATGCCGGGCTCGCACAGCGCGAGCGTGTGGCAAGAAACGTTGGAGAGTTTGAAACGCAATCTCGAGATGACGAAGAATCTGGGCGGCAAAGTAGTCGTCTTACACCCCGGCAAAATCGACGTGCCAACCTTGGCATCTCCCGAAGACGGTTCCGAGTTAATACGTCGCGAAGCGATACGGAACTTAAAGCGGTTCGTAGGCGAAGTTGCTCCAGTCGCCGAGGAACTGGGCATCAACGTCTGTATCGAAAACCTGTTTCACGATCCAGGTTACGTCCTGCAGTCATACGAGGAGCTTGCCTCCGTGATCGACGATGCAGATAGCCCGAACGTCGGTGCAACAGTTGATGTTGGTCACTGCAACAGAGGCGATGGGATACCCGACGCGATAAGAGACCTCGGCGCGCGTGTGCGCCACCTGCACCTCAACGACGTCATTGATGGCGTAGACCATCATGAAATCGGCACCGGCATCCTCGACCTCGACGAGATGGAACCGTTGGTCTCGCACGATCTCAACGCCGAGTTTGCGACGTTGGAAGTGGGGGCTCGTTCGCCTGATGGCGAAGGGATAATCCTAAGAAGCCGCGAGGTGTTGAGGAATCGATACGGCGCAGACGTCGACTGAATTACGCGACTAGGTGGACGCGACTTAGACCGCGCACTCGCCCTCGCCGCGCTCCAGCTTGTAGAGCACAGTCTTGCCCCAGTCCATGTAGGTATTGATGTGCTCTCTGTCGAGCGGGCCGATCTCAGCCTTCCACGGTCCGAACATGTCTTCGTAGGGTTTGGTGCCGACGCGGTCGACGAACTTATTGAACTCTTCACCTTCGTTCCGGTTCGCCTTGTAGTGATCGATGATCATTTCCAACGCTTCTCCGGCTCGCTTGGCAGGAACTCTAGCTCGTACACGATTTCCTACGCGTACCGGACCATCGGTCGATTCGCCGGCGATAAACAGCTCATACGCCGGAACTTGTCCACCTCCGCCTCTCATCACCGCACCGTGGAATCCGATATTCGCCACGTGGTGCTGACCGCAGGAGTTTGGGCAGCCGCTTGCCTTGATGTGGATCTTGGAGACCAGCGGATCGGAAACGTCCAATGTGTCCAGCTTCTCGCCGAGGGCTTTGTTCAAGCCCATTGACGAAGTGATTCCGAGCTTGCATGAGTCAGTGCCGGGGCAAGTCACGATGTCTCGGATTGTCTCGCGACCACTCGTCGCCATTCCGATCTCTTTGAGTGCCAGATAAACGTCGTACAACGCCTCTGTTCGCACCCATCGGAACACGATGTTCTGCTGCTGGTCGATTCGAGCGCGGCCGCCGGCGTATTCGCGAGCGATATCGGCTAGTGGTTGCCACTGTTCCGCGTAGATGTCGCCGCGTTCGACACGGACGTAGACGACGTTGAAGCCGTCTTGCCGCTGCTCTTCAACTGAAGACGCCTTCCAGAGGTCGTAGTCCGCGTCGTCGGTCGGTTCTTCTGTGGGGTTCGAGGGTGGTGCAGGTGCGTCTGCTTCTTCGTCTTCGATGAAGAGGAGGGAGTCGAGATCGATCTCTTTGTTCGCCCAATCTCCCTTGAGTTCTTCGGCGACCATTTCACGGAACTTCTCGATGCCGAGGCGTTTGATGGTGTACTTGATGCGAGCGCGCATCAAATTCTTTCGCTCTTCGTCTTGGCGGTTGAAGATCCTCAACGCCGCCTCGGCGTGCCTGATGAAGTCTTCGACGGGGACAAATTCGTTCAAGGTCTCCGCCATCTGCGGCATGATCGACAGACCGCCACCTACGACGATCTTGAAGCCGCGTTTGCCGTCACGCTCTCGGGCGATGAAGCCCATGTCGTGGAACGGTGTCATGGCTTCGTCTTTTTCGGAGCCGGAGAAGGCCGTCTTGGACTTGCGCGGCATGTTCTGGGTCGTAGGGTGTCGTAGGAAATATCGCGCGTATGCGGCTGCGTATGGGGAAACGTCGAACACCTCGTCTTTAGATACGCCGGCTGTGGGGTGTGCGACGACGTTGCGAACGGTGTTCCCGCACGCTTCTCGCGTCGTTAGTCCGACATCGCCGATCATGCGCATCAGATCTGGAGTTTCGTCCAACGGTACGTGGTGGTACTGGACGTTTTCGCGTGTGGTCAGATGGCCCTTCTTCAGCGGCGCGTATTTCTCGGAAACTTTGCCGAGCACTTCCAATTGCCGCGCGGTCAGTCCGCCGAAGGGGGCTTTGATGCGAACCATTTGCCGGTCGGGTTGGCGTTGTCCGTAGACGCCTTGGCGCAACCGGAATCGCATGAATGTTGTCTCTTCGAAATCACCGGCTCTGAAACGTTCCTTCTGCGCTTCGAAATTGGCGATCTCTTCGCCGCTGATCAGCAACACCCGCTCTCCGTCGGCATCGGGTGTCCATTCTGTCTGTTTGGGGGTTACGCTCGTGGTCACGGTTTTTCGCTCTTACAAATGCCTGCGCGCCGACGCCTCTTTACGCCGATTTAGCTTAGTGGTAATCATACACCGATGGTCGAATCTCTTTGGAATGATATTGCTTGACTTATGGTCGGGAATCGCTGCCAAATTCGCTTCTGTAGACTCGTTGGCAACTGAGAAGAGTTCTTAGGCACAGGATGGTTAAACAAATGGATGCGATGCGGTTCGATGGGATCCACTTCATGATGCCGACGCCGTTCGGGCCGGATGGTTCGGTTGACACTGGTTCGATCGCCCGCTTGGTGGAAACGGCGGCTGGTGCGGGTTGCACTGGGGTCGTGACACTCGGCGTGATGGGTGAGGCTCACCGGCTAAATGATGCCGAGCGTGCTCCGATAATCGATGCGGTGGTCGCGGCGTGTGACAGTCGATTGACGGTAACGGTTGGCATTAGCGGCCAGAGCGGGACGCAGGCAGCCGACCGCGTACGCGAAGCCCAAAGCATTGGCGCTACTGCGGCGATGGCGTCGCCGCCCAATTTGGCTAAACCGAACGATAACGCGGTGTTTGCGTACTATGAGGCAATCGACGATGCGACCGAGATCCCAATTGTGGTGCAGGATCTACCGGAGCAAACGGGTGTGCACATGTCTCCTGATTTCATCGCTAAGTTGAATTCGGAGCTTGCGAACGCCAAGTATCTCAAGCTGGAGGACCCTCCGACGCCACCGAAAATCTCTACCGTTCGAGCTGCGACGAACGACAACATCGGTATCTTCGGAGGTCTCGGCGGCGCATTTCTATTCGAAGAGTTGCAACGCGGGGCGGTTGGCACTATGACCGGTTTCGCGTATCCTGAAGCGCTTGTAAAGATCCATCGGCAGTTCGCAGATGGCGATGTTGAAGGGGCGCGCCAAACCTTCTACGGCTGGCTTCCGTTAATCAGATATGAGAACACTGCCGGGCTGAGTTTGTCGATTCGCAAGCACATCATGGCGAAGCGTGGCATGCTCGACTCGCCAGCGGTCAGGCCTCCGACGCCCGCGATCGACGCTC
>VXTA01000267.1:3525-4013 GCA_009837685.1 Chloroflexota bacterium
ACATATTGGGCGCGATGTCTTCATTCATCGAGAGAGAAATTGGCGGTGCTGCGGTTGCGGCGTGACAAGCGCCTCCGGCACATCTCAGAAACGTCATTGGTTCAGAAAAGGGGTAAGATAGGCACTAAACGCGGATCGCTTATGTGTGTTTCTAGCGATCACTCGCGGCAGCGCACGGTTTCACCTTCGATGTCGAATTCGACACAAGACGGCAACTCCGACAACGACTCGAAAACGATCTATTGCATGCACTGCGGGACGGCAGCGTCTGTTGACGACTATGCATGTGACCGGTGTGGGGAACGCGTGTACGTTCCAAACCCATCTCGTGTGCCACCTTTAGGTTTCACGAGTTGTCAAGCGTGTTCGTCAGTAAACGAGGCACATGCTTCCTACTGTGCAATGTGTGCGGTTGAGATTGACCAATCGGCTCGTATTTCCCCGGATGGTGCTGCCGGTACACGGAGCGAAGCTGTTGGGTCATTGGG
>VXTA01000015.1 GCA_009837685.1 Chloroflexota bacterium
ATCTTGAACGATCTCGTGTGGTCGTCTTCGCCGCTGGAACGGGTAACCCTTTCATGTCGACCGACACCGCGGCCAGCTTGCGTGCCCTCGAAATCAACGCAGGCGTCTTGGTAATGGCCAAGAACGGTGTAGACGGTGTCTACGATGCCGATCCGGCAGTCCATCCGATGGCGAAAAAGTTCGACCACATTACGCATCACAAAGCGTTGGAACTCGGATTGCGAGCACTAGACTCAACCGCCTTGTCGCTGGCGATGGACAACAAATTGCCGATATTGGTTTTCGATGTTTTCAAACCAGGCAATTTGCAGGGTATTGTTAGCGGCGGCCATGTGGGAACTCGCATCACGATAGATGATGCCGGAGAACAGTTGCACATGCCGCAGCAGATGTCGCAGGTTTACGTACGAACCAATTGACGTTCGGTGACCTTTTGAGCCGTGATTACGGTTCAATATATGGTTGGCGAAGTGAAACGTCGTAGCGGCGACAACCAAAAAGAGGTGTTCAGATGTTGGAAGAAACCTTGGAAGATGCGCAGAGCCGCATGAACTCCTCAGTTAGTGTCTTCGAAGACGATTTGGACGGATTCCGAACGAACCAGGCGTCGACCTCACTCGTTTCAAAGATGCAGGTGACGGTTGACATGGGTGGAGTTAGCGACACTCTTCTGATGAACCAGCTTGCACTGATCGCGGTGGAGAGTGCGCGAACGATCAAAATCGAGGCGTTCTACCCGGACGCTGCGACGGCGATAGTACGTGCGATTCAACAATCTGATCTGGGTCTGAATCCGCGTGTCGAAGGTCAGACGATTCGATTGATACTGCCTGAATTGACGCAGGAGCGGCGGCAGGAGCTTGTTCGCATGGCTCGTCGTCGCGCCGAAGAAGCACGCGTGGCAATCCGCAATGTTCGTCGCGACGCGCAAAGCATGATCCGCGAGATCCAGACGGAAGGTGAGGCCCCTGAAGACGACTGCAAGAGGGCGTCGAAGTCTCTTCAAGACTTGACGGATGATGCAGTTGGCAAGGTAGGCGAGCTACTCACGAACAAAGAAACGCAGATTCTCAACTGATCAATTGATCAGATGGAAGTGTCGAGTGCGGACACGTGAGTTTTAAGGGGTTTGAATTTGGGTTCAACTGAAGGAATTATTGCGACTGGATCGAACGCTTCGCACAACGGTCTTGAACCGGAACTTAAAGTTCCGCATCACGTCGCAATCATCATGGATGGCAACGCTCGTTGGGCGCAAAAAAACAGAGTCGGGGTTTCGCAGGGTCACCGAGCAGGTTACGAAAACATCGCCCGCGTGACGCGATTTCTATCTGAGCGGGGAGTAAGAGAAATCACTCTATTCGCGTTTTCCACTGAGAATTGGCGTCGGCCCAAGGATGAAGTGAACGATTTGATGGAACTGGCGTTTGAGGCGATAGAGCGTGGAGTTAAGGAATTCCATGCCAATGGAGTGCGCCTGCGCCACGTTGGATATGAACGGCGGTTGCCGAACGAGATGCTGCGCAATATCAAAGCGGCAGAACGACTCACCAAGGACAATTCAACGATTTCACTCAACTTGGCTTTCGACTACGGTGGTCGCCATGAGATAGTGAACGCGGTTAAGACAATCGTCGAGAAAGGCTTGCGTCCTGAAGATATCGACGAAGCCCTTATCGAACGTCATCTGTTCACGCGTGGGATTCCAGACCCGGACATCATCATCCGCACCGGTGGGGAGTTTAGGATCAGCAACTTCATGATCTGGCAGTCGGCGTACGCGGAGTTTTATTCGTCCTCGGCGTTGTGGCCCGAATTCGGCGAAAAAGAGATCGACGAAGCGATTAGAGCGTACTCTCAAAGACAGCGCCGATTTGGACTACGGCCTGAGCAAAAGCGATAGCTCTGCGACACTATACGCGTGTCTCAGAATAAAAATTCCTTAACTTCCAGGCCTCGATCCGAATCGTCCGAACTCAAGCTTCGCCTGATCTCAGCCGCCGTCGGTCTGCCACTGTTGGGATTGACGCTGTTCTTTGGATTTTGGCCGGTGTCCATAGTGGCGATTGCCGTCGCTGCGGTAGTGGGACTGGAAACCCAGCAAATGGCGTTCGGCAAATCAAAGACTGTAGCACCGAAAGGGAGCGCAGCTTTGGTCGGCGCATTCATCGCAGGGTTGGGAGTGTTTGGCGCGGCACTAGGCGAGCTCAAAATCGACTACTCAGGCGCCGACACGGCAGAACGCATAGTCGTTGTAATCCTTGTGGTTCTGGTAGCCGAATTCCTCATTACTTCCCGTTTCGCTCGATACCAAGCCATCTCAAGGAGAAAACTGATCATTTCGTACGGGGTTATCGTCGTTTTGGCAGTGAATCTGTTGCCATTCATCGTCTCCTCGGACAACGGCCGTGAGCTACTCGCTTACGGGATACTCGTCGTGTTCGCAGCAGACTCTGGCGCGTACTTCGTTGGCAGATCGATAGGCAAACGCAGAATGGCCCCAAACGTGAGCCCGGGCAAGACATGGGAAGGGTTCTCTGGTGGATTGGCAGCTGCTGTGATTGCATCGCTGCTGCTGTCCAATTTGCTGTCGCTAGATTTTTCGATCGTCAAAATCGTTGTCATTGGTTTAGTAATCGCCGCGTTGGGCGTCGTCGGTGATCTCACGGAGTCTTGGATCAAGCGGTTAGCGGATGTAAAGGATTCAGGTGGCATTATCCCCGGCCATGGAGGGATTCTGGATCGCCTTGATGCTTTGGCTCCAATCTTCGTGTTCATATACTTCATCGTGTGATGGCTCGGACGAAAAAGCGCATCGCAGTTCTAGGGTCGACGGGATCGGTAGGCTCACAAACGCTTGATGTTGTTCGGCAATTCCCGGACGAATTCGAAGTAGTTGGGCTTTCCGCGGGACAAAACGTCGAGAAGCTGGCGCATCAAATCGATGAGTTTGACGTCGATTACTTCAGTTGCGTCGAGGATTCGGCTAATGCCATCGGCAACGCTGCTCGCATCTCAATGATCGAACTAGCCACGCATCCGGATGTCGATTTCGTGATGCACGCTACGGCTGGTATCGATGGATTGCCATGTGCGGTTGCCAGTTTGAGCGCGGGGAAAAATGTCGGGTTGTCGAACAAAGAATCGATTGTGATGGCGGGAGCTCAGTTGAAACGCATCGCAGACGAAAACGGGGGGACCATTCTTCCGATCGACTCTGAACCCAGTGCACTCTGGCAATGCGTCATTGGTGAGACCACGAAGCCCAAACGCTACATCGTCACTGCATCCGGCGGTGCTTTCCGCGACAAAACTCCTGAAGAGTTGGCAAACGTAACTCCAGAAGAGGCACTGAACCATCCCACATGGTCGATGGGAAACAAGATAACCGTCGATTCGGCAACCTTGATGAATAAAGCATTAGAAGTGATCGAGACGTAATTCCTGTTCGATGCCAGACTCGAAGATATTGATGTCGTGATCCACCGGCAAAGCATTGTCCATTCGTTGGTTGAGATGGCGGACGGTTCTGTCATCGCTCAACTCAGTTTGCCCGACATGCGCCACCCGATACAGTTTGCGCTGTTTTATCCAGAGCGCAGATTCAACGACACACTACCTGAATTCAGTCTGATCGATGCTGGCGAGCTGACTTTTGAGCCGATGGATCCCTCGAAGTATCCGTGCTTCAACATGGCGATGAAGTACGCTCGAATAGGTGGGACATACAACGCTGTGTTAGCTGGTGCCGATGAAGCAGCGGTTGACCTTTTTATGGATGGGAAGCTCCGATTCGACGAGATTACCGGTGAGATTGAGAAGACGTTGCTCGCGCATGATGTCAAGTCAGAATTCACTGTCGAAGATGCGATCATCGCCGCCAGTTGGGCATATGAAACTACTTTGGCGCGTCACGTAACGGCTTAGTCCCATAATTCGCAATTGAGACATCTGTCGATATGAGCACAACTCTCATATATGGGTTGCTGCTAGCG
>VXTA01000040.1 GCA_009837685.1 Chloroflexota bacterium
GATCGGTGTTGAAGTAGGTGCAACCGGGACCGGAGTCTGTTTTGCTTCTTCGGCGCAACATGAAGCTACTGCGATGCTGACACTCAAAGCAGTTATGAGCAACAGCACAAACACACTAGACATTCGAACGGCGGCGTAGGATTTCAGTATTTGCATTTCGTGTATCCGTCTAGTTCCTTTCCTCGACGATAGAGCTTGTTCGCATCGTCGCCATTTCAACTGCTTTCGCAGTACTCCTTTACAGCACCCATGTCTTTAACCAGACCCATTCTGATTACTAACTTCATGATCGGCACTAAGATCCTTGACTTGAACGTGTAGGGAGCGGCATCCATCACGAGCGTTAACTCAGTCCCACGAGCGACAGGTCTCACTGTGAATACTGAGTCCCATATCGTGCCACCTTCATCAGACACAATCCTCACCCGATCGTTCTCAACATACTCCGTAACTTCCAAGACAGTGGATGCTTCTCGACCCATCATCAAACGTGTCTCACGAAAACGCGAACCGACGCCGCTCCTGACGTCAGAAAGAAACTCGACATCAACGATGTGCGGTATCGCCTTGGAGTAGTTGTCGATTTCAGACACTGTGCGGAATACGAAATCTACAGGTGCGTCGATTGTTTTGCGGACGGTGGTTCTGGACATTCGATCACTCTCAGGAAGCGTCGCTCTCTGTTGAAGCTCGATCCATAAACCAGATTCTATCGGTAGCATCGCTGACCTCCAACGAACACGGGAATCCAAAGGGCAGAACAGACGTGGATCTGCCAGCAAATCCCCGATCAGTCAAAAGCCAACAACACGGACTATCAACTGTTCACCGTATAGCCGAGAGATCGATTTCATCGCCGGGAGACACAAAGATACCTGTGGAACCGATCTCGCCATCCTTGATGCGCCAAATCTCTACGGTTCCGGTGACATCGCCATTGAGGTCAAAATCCAACAGTCCTGCCGCACCGACGTAGTTGACGTCCTCGCCCGCGCGAACGATATCAAATGCTTTGGCGACATCCTGCTGGCCCACAACGACACCCGGAGGGTTAGCGATCTCGCGCAAAGCATCTCGTATCGCAACAGGATCCTCGGAACCCGCCTTTTCAATCGCCAACGCGATCATCAGTCCGGCATCGAACGTTTCGCTCAAGTGCGGTATATCGATGTTCCCACTTTTTCGGTTCGCAAAGTTTTCGAAGAACCATTTCCGCTCGCGTGTCAACTTTGTGCCGGCTTTCGTGCCGTACGAACCCTCGAATTTTCCTGCTCCCACAGCATCGAAAAGCTCCTGGTTGTACGCGGGTGTGAAGAACAGGAACTCTTCGAAATAACCGTCATCAACGGCCTCGCGCAACAATGTGTGCGATGAATCCGTGTACGCGATCGCTATCAATGCCTCCGGGTCGCCAGCCGACGCCTGCTTCAACTCCGTTACATAGGTTGGTTGTCTTTTGTCATGGCTGATCTGCGCTGTCACAGTACCGCCTAGGGCTTGGAAATGGTCCGAGAAACTGGTCGACAAGCTGGTGCCGTACGCGTTGCTCACGTGCGTCGTCGCCACGCTTTCCCAACCAATTTCACGCGCCAACTCCGCCGCAACTTGACCCGCTATGACATCCGAAAACGTAGTCCTAAACGTCAAATCATCGTCATCAAGCGTGGTTATCAAGCTCGATGACGAAGATGGCGAGATTTGTAGGACGCCATTCGGTATCGTTACCGCCTCTGCTATCGCCATCGTCACACCCGAGGATGCAGCGCCGATTATCGCCGGCACACCATGTTCGCTTATCAACTTACTCGCCGCCGCTTTGCCGACTTCAGGGTCCGTTCCGCTATCGCGATGCAACGCCTCGATGCGCTTACCATTCACACCTCCGACTTCGTTCACCAATTCGAAAGCGAACGATACCGCCAACTCACGCTCTTTGCCAACGAACGACAGATCACCCGTCCGGGGCAGCACAGTGCCGATCTTTACGCTCACTTCGTCCTCGGACGACGGCGGGTCTTCAGAGATCGATGACGATGGGTCGTCCTGAGATAGAGGTGACAGGTCGATTTCATCACCCGGCAACGCGTAGATATCGCTGTCGATGATGGTGTTGTTCTCTACGTACCAGACCCGCATCCAACTAACGACGTTCCCATGTTCATCAAAGTCGACGTTTCCAGACGCGCCGACATAATCGACATCCTTGCCGTCCCTCACCAACTCCAAAGCCTTCGCAATATCCGCCGGCCCTACAACTTCGCCTGGAGGATTAGCAACTGATCGCAACTCGTTCCTCACCGCCACCGGGTCATCGCTCCCTGCCTTCTCAATAGCTAAAGCGAGCACTGCAGCCGCGTCAAACGCTTCTGTAATCAGCGACGCCGAAGGGTCCCCGTCGGTGCGTTCCTCGTAAAGTCGCCTAAACGCTTCTACGCCGGGTGATGCAGGCGCGCCTGGCGAAACCCCGAAATCCCCTTCGAAGTAGTTGCCGCCAATCGCGTCAAACATCGTCTGGCTCCGTGTCACGTCGACAAACATGTAGTCGTCGTAAAACTCTCCCTCAGCCGCTTCGCGCAACAAGATCTGACCAGAGTCCGGATAGGCGATCGTAACCAAAACCTCTGGCGAACCTTCTGCCGAATCGCGCAACTCCGACACATAACTCGCTTGGCCCAATTCGTGCGAAACCGCCGCTGTCACAGTTCCGCCCATACCCTCGAACGCTTCAATAAACGACTCGTTCAAGCTCGCACCGTAGGCATTGTTCACGTACGTCGTCGACACTCTTTCATAACCCGCCGCTACCGCCAACTCGGCTAGAACTTGGCTCTTCACCGCGTCGTTGACGCGCGTCCTGAAAACCATGTCGTTGTCCGCCAAAGCCGTGATCGCGTTCGATGATGATGCTGGCGAAATGTGCAGCACCTCCCCGGGAATCGTCACCGACTCCGCAATCGCAATCGTCACGCCTGAAGAAACTGCCCCCAACACAATCTTGACGCCATCCACATTCACAAGTCCGCTCGCAGCGTCGGTTCCTATCTGTTCACTCGTGCCACTGTCTCGATGCAGGGCTGAAATTTCGCCGCCATTAACTCCGCCGGCTTCGTTCACCAACTCGAACGCCAAGTCGATCGCCTTCTGCATACCGGGTCCGAGCGTTGAAAGATCACCACTAACTGGCAAAACCGTACCTATCGTGGTATCTCCAGCATCGGATTCATCTGCAAATAGACACCCATACCCAATGGTCGAAACAACAAGCACAATCACTGAAAACAACGCCGTTGACAGTAACCTTGTACGCGCGGATTTGATCATTCCTAGCCGCATCTTTTGTTTACTCCGGTTACTTGATTGACGACAAATCGATATCATCGCCAGGCAATGCGAAAATCTCAGTGTCTTGTATCTTCCCATCCACCATCTGCCACACCCGCATCGAGCTCAACACATCACCTTGGGCATCGAAGTCAATTGAACCCGCGGCTCCCTCGTAGTTGATATCCTTACCGTCTCTAACCAGTTCCAAAGCTCTCGGTATGTCTCCTGGCCCGACCACCTCGCCCGGCGGGTTGGCGACTGACCGCAACTCATCGCGCACGGCCACCGAATCATCCGTATCGGCCTGTTCAATTGCCAACGCGAGCACGATCGCCGCATCGAACGCCTCCGCAATTATCTGGGCATTCGGGTCTTTGCCAGTCCGTTCCGAGTAGACCCGACGGAAAGCTCTGACTGCGGGCGTCTCCGGACTGCCGGGGGCGAGACCGAACGAACCATCGAAATGGTTACCACCGATAGTGTCGAACATCGACTGCGACTTCGTCTGATCGACAAAGATGAACTCGTCGAAGTAACCGCCCTCGGCGGCCTCGCGCAACAATGTTGTTCCCGAGTCGGGATAAGCGATCGTGATCAACGCCTCGGGACCGTCTTCCGACGCGTCCCTTAGTTCCGATATGTAACTCGCCTGCCCTA
>VXTA01000351.1 GCA_009837685.1 Chloroflexota bacterium
GTGGACCGTATCAGGCGGAGTGCAAGAAGCTAAAGCCCTCATCGGATCGACGGCACAGCTTGAGTTCCGCGAGCGAAAATGTGGCCCGATCGTACCCCCTGCCGACGTTCCGGCAGCGGAATGGCCGCCTGACGGATTGTCCGACACCGAGTGGTTGTTGCTGCGTTGCGCGTCGCCGTTGTATTTCACTGAACAGGCGACTAACATCTCAGCCGACGACCTCGACGATGCCTTCCCGTCTATCGAGGGGACACCCCCTGAGCCGGTGGTGACAATTGTCTTCAACGAATCCGGAAGAGACGCTTTCTTCGAGGTAACCGGGAGAGTCGCAAGAAACCGCGACGTGTTGGCGATTTACCTCGACAACGTCGAACTTGTGGCCCCGACCGTTAACACGCAGGGCGGACAAGGCATTGCCGATGGCCGGGCGATCATCTCAGGTGGCGACTTCACGACCGAGCGCGTCCGCACTCTAGCCATTCAGCTTCGCTCTGGTGCTCTGCCGGCCGAGTTGGAGTTGTCAGAGGAACGTAGCGTAGATGCCATCCTAGGAGCCGATTCGTTACGACGAAGCCTGGTTGCCGGTGGCATCGGTTTAGTGCTCCTCGTCATCTTCATGATCTCGTATTACAAGGTACCGGGTATTGTGGCGAGCCTATCGCTGGCAGCCTATACGGTGATGCTGCTAGGTATCTTCAAGTTAGTACCGGTCACTATGACGCTATCCGGCACAGCAGCCATCATTCTGTCTCTCGGTTTTGCGGTTGACGCTAACGTCCTTATCGCCGAGAGGACGAAAGAAGAGCTACGAGCGGGTCGAGACCTTCTCTCGGCGCTCAACACCGGATTCGATCGCGCATGGCCCTCGATTAGAGACGGCAACATTTCTACTGTGATAACCGCGGTGGTACTGTTCTGGTTCGGTGATCGCTTCAGCACCAGCATTATGCAAGGCTTTGCGTTGACATTGGGTATCGGCGTGCTGTTGAGCATGTTCACAGCGTTCTTCGCCAGCAGGTTGATGTTGAGGCTTATTGCGCGCTCGGGTGTTGGCAAGGCTTCCAACGTGTTTGTCCCCGTGGCAGACCCAGGAGCGCAGTCCTAATCGGCTCGGATACTGAACGATGGATTTTGTAGCACTACGCAAGATATTCCTGCCGATATCGGCGACGATAGCGGTAGTCTCTGTCGTGTTACTGTTCGCGCCCGGGCTCAATCTTGGTATCGACTTTGTCTCCGGTACAAGTTCGACGTATGACTTCGGCGCCAATGATCCCGGAACGGACGCTGTCAATGAAGCGCTTATAGCGAGCGGTCATCCCGAGGCGATCGTCCAAGATCTAGGCGAGGGTCAATACTTCGTTCGGACCAACGATTTAGGTAACGAAGGCAAGAATGTCGTAGACGCCGAGTTGACTAGGATCACTGGCGATACACCTATAACCCTTGAGACTGCGACAGTGGGTTCGTCGGTTGCAGAGGGGACGGTGCGCAACGCCATAATCGCTGTCGCCGTCGCAGCGTTGTTCGTCATGCTCTACATCATGTACGCGTTCCGGACTGTGCCAGGATCGTATCGCTACGCGGTCTCCGCGGTCATTGCACTCGTGCACGACGTTCTGATTGTGTTGGGTATCTTCGCGGTGCTCGGAGTTGCTCTCAACGCGCAAGTCAACGCGATCTTCATCGTTGGCATATTGACTGTGATCGGTTATTCGGTGAACGACACCATCGTCATCTTTGACCGAGTTCGAGAAAACGTCCTTCTCGTCCCATCGCGAGATTTCCGAATGACGGTGAACGCGTCAATTCGAGAATCGATCATACGGTCCTTGGGCACTAGCATCACCACGGCGACAGTCATCATGGCGATGCTATTGTTTGGCGGCCAGAGTTTGCGTGACTTCCTGATCGTGTTGCTCCTCGGCGTCATCGTCGGAACGTATTCTTCGATCTTCATCGCTGCCCAGGTTTTGGTTTCTTGGGACGAAGGTGCTCTGCAACGCGTGACAAGCAGGTTGCCGAGGCTACGTCGCCGCACCAGCTAACCTATAAGCCCCGCTGTGTGTTTACTGTCGCGGGTTACACTTTCATTGTCGAGAGTGTTCCAGTCTCGACGTATGTCTCATAGTTGAATGGACGGTATTCCAATGTTCATAGGCGCACACGTGTCAACCAGCGGCGGAGTTGACAAGGCGATCGGTCGCGCACAGGATATCGGTGCGGAATGCATACAGATATTCGCCGCGTCTCCTAGGATGTGGCGAGTGCCGCCCATCAAAGACAAGCCTTTGCAGAGCTATCACGAGAAGATGGCGGAATCCAGCCTAGGCCCCACCATCGTCCACGCAAAATATCTCACCGCACTAGGTTCCCCTAACCCGGAACTAGTCGAGAAGAGCCGAGCATCCCTGACAGCCGAGTTGACAGAAACTGAGCGTTTGGGCGCGCTTGGGCTGGTATTCCACCCCGCAAGTCATCGAGGCGCCGGATTGGAAGCCGTATTTGATCATTTTGTCGAGGGCGTCAATCAAGTCATCGAAAACGCGCCGGGAAAAGCCTTGCTCATGCTTGAGACTTCTGCCGGCTCTGGTGATCACATTGGATCGAAATTCGAGGAACTGGGTCGCCTAATCAAAGCAATTGACAACCCCCGGGTCGCGACATGTTTCGACACTCAACACGTCTGGGCCTCAGGCTATGACGTGGTTACCAAGGACGGGCTCGATGAAACGATGGAAGAGTTCGACCGCGATATCGGGCTCGACTTGCTACGCTCAGTGCACGCCAATGACTCGATGCGAGATCGCGGCTCGTCAGTAGACCGTCATGACAACATCGGAGAAGGATTGATAGGCGAAGAAGGATTCTTGAACATAATGTCGCATTCCGCGTTCGCTGATGTGCCGTTCTACTTGGAAGTCCCAGGCTACGAAAAAACCGGGCCGGACAAACCTAACGTAGACACACTGAAGGCGATCCGAGAAAAGGCCTCTTCCTGACGCGCGGCTGACCGCAACGATGACGTATAGAGTCTCGCCGGAAGAGTTCGACGGCATGGTCAGGGATGCCTTGAGGAAGTACGAGCCCAAGTTCCGGGAACGGTTGCAAAACGAAAACGTCGTCATCGTCGTTGATCCAGAGCCGTCCCTAGAAAAGCTCTACGAACTCGGGTTACACGCGGGCGAGACACTGTTCGGGTTATCAGAGGGTGTCTCGCTGGCAGACGGCGGCTCGCACAACGCGTTGATGCCCTATAAGATCACCATCTTCCAGCACCCCATTGAGGACGCCGTAGATTCCATAGATGAACTCGCAAAAGAAGTCCGCAAGACAGTATGGCATGAAGTGGGACACTTCTTAGGGTTCGACGAAGACGAAGTCGCCGACATGGGTCTTGGCTGATCGACTGTTCAGGCTCGTTCGGAAGCGAACAGACCATCGCGCAATACAACGCTGTGCCCGTCGTACGAAATCGTCGCCGACCGGAAGGCGCGCAAAACTGCGATGAACCGCAACATGCGTGAATCGTCTTCGTGAACTTCCGATTGATAGGCTGGCGCTCCCCAAAAGGTGTGTTGCGAGCCGCGCAGTATTGTCCGCTCAAGCTCTGAAATCGCGCTGACGAATGTCTCCTCTGATCGATCCATCAACGGTTGATTATCACGATCTACGAACCAGAGCGACATCGTCAACTCACCGTCGACACCGTTCGCGACATCCGTTACTAGAAACGGCCCTTGCTGGTTCGAAAACAAACTCTCGACCGGCTCGCCCGCGGCTGCGGTTTCACGCACTGCGGCTTGCAGTGAACGGAACAGCGACGAGAGGTTAGAAACCTTGAACGGCGGATCGTGCAGGGTCAACGTGAGTTTTTCAGGCGATGCCATCATCTCAACACCCTCATATGACCTACGCGCATAGTGACTTTGTCGCTGTCCAACTGCTCCAAGAGGGCGAGTGAGTATTTCCGTC